>NZ_PCQC01000008.1:0-279291 GCF_002979955.1 Pseudomonas sp. MYb2 | reverse complement strand
ACCGCCGCCACCAAAACCGCCACCACCGCCAAAGCCGCCCCCGCCTCCGGAGCCGCCACGGCCGGCGGGCAGGATACCGAGCATCTGGCAGACAAACACCGTCAGGATGAACAACATCACTAAAAACACGAACAATGCCGGATGCCGCGAGACGAAATCATCGGACGGATCACCGCTCGATTCATACACCGTCGACGGCTCATCCAGCGGATTGCCGCCAAGCACTACCAGCATCGCCGCGACGCCGTCGCTGATGCCTTTGCTGAAGTTGCCGGTCTTGAACGCGGGGGTGATGACTTGATGGATGATCACCGAACTCTGCGCATCGGTGAGCCGGTCCTCCAGACCATAACCGACTTCAATGCGCAGCTTGCGCTCGTCACGGGCGACGATCAGCAGCGCGCCGTTGTTCTTGTCCTTCTGGCCGATGCCCCAGTGCCGGCCCAGCTGGACGCCATAATCTTCAATGGTGGTGCCTTGCAGATCCGGTACGGTGACCACAACCAATTGCTCGCCGGTCGCCTGCTCGTGGGCCTGCAACTGCTGGCCCAGTTGCGCGCGCACCGACGGCTCGAGCATCTGCGCTTCGTCCACCACCCGCCCGCTCAGCGCCGGGAACGTCAACTCGGCCCGGGCGCTGAAGGTCAATACCCACAACAGCAACACCAGCCCCATCTTCAACACACGCATCTATTACCCCCACCGTCCGCTGTAGGAGCTGCCGCAGGCTGCGATCTTTTGATCTCGTTTTTACAAACCAACGTCAAAAGATCGCAGCCTGCGGCAGCTCCTACACAGGTGTGTTTTCAGAATTTGACCTGAGGTGCCTTATCGGCATCCGGCGTGGTGGCTTCGAAGGTTTCGCGGATCGGCAGGTCGCTGTACATCACGCTGTGCCAGAGACGACCGGGAAAGGTGCGGATTTCGGTGTTGTATTTCTGCACCGCCAGAATGAAATCGCGGCGCGCCACGGCGATGCGGTTCTCGGTGCCTTCGAGTTGCGATTGCAGGGCGAGGAAATTCTGGTTGGCCTTCAGGTCCGGGTAACGCTCGGAGACCACCATCAAACGGCTCAACGCGCCGGTCAGTTGATCCTGCGCCTGCTGGAACTGTTTGAGTTTCTCGGGATTGTCGAGGGTGCTGGCATCGACCTGGATCGACGTGGCTTTCGCCCGAGCCTCGATCACCGCGGTCAAGGTTTCCTGCTCATGAGCGGCGTAACCCTTCACCGTTTCCACCAGGTTGGGGATCAGGTCGGCGCGGCGCTGATACTGGTTCTGCACCTGCCCCCATGCGGCTTTGGCCTGTTCGTCGAGGGTCGGGATATTGTTGATGCCGCACGCGGTCAACAGCGTGGCCAGCACCAGCAGTGTGGCGACCTGCAAACGCGAGCGATTGGTTGGGCTTACATTCATCGCAGTGATGCTCCTTGGCACATTTCATTATAAAAACCGAGCGCGAAACATTCTCCGCCGGCTCTTGGGGCATAATCGGCCGCGCTGCTGGATTACGACGCGCCAATGGGCTAAAAAGTGCCCTGCGCGATCACGCTGCCGCCGTGTCGGCTGCCGTTTCTGGCTCTGCTTTTTTGAGCCTGTACCCGAACAACAATAGTCGCTCCCTAAATTTTGGCTGGCCGGCATTGCATTGCCGTTTGTGCCCTTGAGAAAAATATTCATGAAGAAGCTGTGTTTGCTGGGTCTGTTCGTCAGCCTGGCCAGTCATCAAGTATTGGCCGCCACGACCCCGGTACCCCTGGAAAACAAGGACGCGTTCATCAGCAACCTGATGAATCAAATGACCCTCGATGAAAAGATCGGCCAGTTGCGCCTGATCAGCATCGGCCCGGAAATGCCTCGCGAGCTGATCCGCAAAGAGATCGCGGCCGGCAACATCGGCGGCACCTTCAACTCGATAACCCGCCCGGAAAACCGTCCGATGCAGGACGCTGCCATGCGCAGCCGCCTGAAGATCCCGATGTTTTTTGCCTACGACGTGATCCACGGTCACCGGACGATTTTCCCGATTCCGCTGGCCCTCGCCTCGAGCTGGGACATGGATGCCATCGGCCAGTCCGGCCGTGTTGCCGCGAAAGAAGCCGCCGCCGACAGCCTCGACATCACCTTCGCGCCGATGGTCGACATCTCCCGCGACCCACGCTGGGGCCGCAGCTCCGAAGGTTTCGGTGAAGACACCTACCTGACCTCGCGCATCGCCGGCGTGATGGTTCGTGCCTATCAGGGCGCGACCCCGAGCGCCGCCGACAGCATCATGGCCAGCGTCAAGCACTTCGCCCTGTATGGCGCGGTTGAAGGCGGTCGCGACTACAACACCGTCGATATGAGTCCGGTGAAGATGTATCAGGATTATCTGCCGCCGTACCGCGCCGCAATCGATGCCGGCGCCGGCGGTGTGATGGTCGCGTTGAACTCGATCAACGGCATTCCGGCCACGGCCAACACCTGGCTGATGAACGACCTGTTGCGTCGTGACTGGGGCTTCAAGGGCCTGGCGGTCAGCGACCACGGCGCGATCTTCGAACTGATCAAACACGGCGTCGCCCGCGACGGTCGTGAAGCAGCGAAACTGGCGATCAAGGCTGGTATCGACATGAGCATGAACGACACCCTCTACGGCAAAGAGCTGCCGGGGCTGCTCAAGGCCGGCGAGATCGAACAGAAGGACATCGACAACGCGGTGCGTGAAGTGCTCGCCGCCAAGTACGACATGGGCCTGTTCAAGGATCCGTACCTGCGCATCGGCAAGGCTGAAGATGATCCGGTCGACACCTACGCCGAGAGCCGTCTGCACCGCGCCGAGGCCCGTGAAGTGGCGCGACGCAGCCTGGTGTTGCTGAAGAACCAGAACGAAACCCTGCCGCTGAAGAAAGACGCAAAAGTCATGCTGGTCGGCCCATTGGCCAAAGCACCGATCGACATGATGGGCAGCTGGGCCGCAGCGGGTAAGCCGGCGCAATCGGTAACCCTGTTCGATGGCATGAGCTCGGTGATCGGCAACAAGTCGAACCTGATCTACGCCCGTGGCGCCAACATCACCAGCGACAAGAAGGTGCTCGACTACCTGAACTTCCTCAACTTCGATGCGCCGGAAGTGGTCGATGACCCGCGCCCGGCCAAGGTGCTGATCGACGAAGCGGTAAAAGCCGCCAAGGACGCTGACGTGATCGTCGCCGCCGTGGGCGAATCCCGTGGCATGTCCCACGAATCCTCCAGCCGCACCGATCTGAACATCCCGGAAAACCAGCGCGAGCTGATCCGTGCGTTGAAAGCCACCGGCAAACCGTTGGTGCTGGTGCTGATGAACGGCCGTCCGCTGACCATCCTCGAAGAGAACCAGTCGGCTGACGCGATTCTGGAAACCTGGTTCAGCGGCACCGAGGGCGGCAACGCTATCGCTGACGTGCTGTTCGGCGACTACAACCCGTCGGGCAAACTGCCGGTGACCTTCCCGCGCTCCGTGGGCCAGATCCCGACCTACTACAACCACCTGAGCATTGGCCGGCCGTTCACGCCGGGCAAACCGGGCAACTACACCTCGCAGTATTTCGATGACACCACAGGTCCCCTGTTCCCGTTCGGTTATGGCCTGAGCTACACCCAGTTCACCCTGAGCGACATGGCGCTGTCGTCGACCACCCTGAACGCCACCGGCAAGCTCGACGCCAGCGTCATGCTGAAAAATACCGGCAAGCGTGACGGCGAAACCGTGGTGCAGTTGTACATTCAGGACGTCACCGGTTCGATGATCCGCCCGGTGAAGGAACTGAAGAACTTCCAGAAAATCATGCTCAAGGCCGGCGAACAGAAAGTCGTGCACTTCACCATCACCGAGGATGACCTGAAGTTCTACAACGCCCAGCTCAAATACGCGGCAGAGCCGGGCAAGTTCAACGTGCAGATCGGCCTGGATTCGCAGGACGTGACGCAGCAGAGCTTCGAGTTGCTGTAACCGGTTTTTGCCCCGATGATCGTTCCCACGCTCCGCGTGGGAATGCCTCATGGGACGCTCCGCGTCCAGTGACGCGGAGCGTCACGGGCTGCATTCCCACGCAGAGCGTGGGAACGATCAAAAGATGGTGTACACCCTGTAGGAGCTGCCGAAGGCTGCGATCTTTTGATCTAGCTCTACCCGCGGCGGTCGAGGATATTGACCACCACCCGATCCACCCAGCCCCACACCCGCTGCTTGACCCGCCGCCACAACGGCCGGCGCTGCCACTCTTCCAGACTTACCTGCTGACTCAGCCCGAAGTCCTTCACAAAACTCGCCTCTACCGCTGCCGTCAACGCCGGATCCAGCGCCTCCAGATTCGCCTCCAGATTGAAGCGCAGGTTCCAGTGGTCGAAGTTGCACGAACCGATGCTCACCCAATCGTCCACCAGCACCATTTTCAAGTGCAGGAAGCACGGCTGGTATTCGAAGATCTGCACCCCGGCCTTGAGCAGTCGCGGGTAGTAGCGATGCCCGGCGTAGCGCACTGACGGGTGATCGGTGCGCGGCCCGGTCAACAGCAACCGCACATCAACACCGCGCGCGGCAGCCTTGCGCAGGGAGCGGCGGATTTTCCACGTTGGCAGGAAATACGGCGTGGCCATCCAGATGCGTTTTTGCCCACTGTTCAAGGCGCGGAACAGCGACTGCAGAATGTCACGGTGCTGGCGGGCGTCGGCATACGCTACACGGCCCATGCCCTCGCCCTTGTCCGGCACGCGCGGTAACCGTGGCAGACCGAAATGCGCGGCCGGGCGCCAGGCGCGGCGGTAGCGGTTAGCGATCCATTGGCGATCAAACAGTAATTGCCAGTCGATCACCAACGGCCCGCTGATCTCGACCATCACTTCGTGCCATTCGCTGCTGTCATGGCCCGGCGTCCAGAACTCATCGGTGACACCGGTGCCACCGACCACCGCCAGACATTGATCGACCAGCAGCAATTTGCGGTGATCGCGATAGAAGTTGCCGACCCAGCGCCGCCAGTTAAGCCGATTATAGAAACGCAGTTCCACCCCGGCATGAGTCAGGCGCTGACGCAAATTGAGGGTGAAGGCGAGGCTGCCGTAATCATCGAACAGACAACGCACACGCACGCCACGCTCCGCCGCCAGCACCAGCGCCTGGACGATGGTTTCGGCACAGGCGCCGGCCTCGACCAGATACAGCTCGAGCTCGATCTGCTCCTGGGCAGCGGCGATCTGCTCAAGCATGCGCGGGAAGAATTGCGGGCCGTCGATCAACAGCTCGAACCGATTACCGTCACGCCATGGGAACACTGCGCCGCGCATGTCAGCGCGCCGTGAAGATCAGCACCGCACCCACCGGCACCGACAGGCTGATGGCCGACAGATCGGCGAGTTTGCGCAGGCTTTCCAGCCCTGGCAGCAGATCGAAATCCTCGGCGTTGATCACCAGCGGCTCCAGCGTCACCACCTGAAAGCGGCGATCATCAAGGCGCGTTGCCAAGAGTTCGGCCGGGTATTCATGTTGCTTGCCGTGCAGATTGACGGTCAGCGGCAGGCGCAATTCCAGTTGCGCGCCGGGGGCCAGATCGTTGATCGGGCGCAAGTCAATCTGCGTGGTGATGGTCGCTTCGGGGAATTGCTCGATCTGGAACAGCTCCTTGCGCATGCGCTCGTCGCGCAGCGGGATGCCGCTGTTGATCGAGTCCAGCTCGATTTCGACTTCGGCGCGACCGTTGGGATCGACCTTGCCGTGCAGCACCAGAAAACGCTGCACTTCGGAAATACTGGCGTTTTTCGTACTGACGAACGACAGCCGCGACGACTCGCCGTCCAGATACCAATTGGCCTGCGCCGGCAGCGCGAGGGTGGCCAGCAGCAGGCTGGACAGGGATGCAATGAGGGAGCGGTTGAACATTGAGGACTCGTGGGGGCGATAAACCTGCACGAACCTTAACTGGCCATGGGGTTATTGCAAACATCCAGAGCAAAAGATCGCAGCCTGCGGCAGCTCCTACAGGGGGAATACATTTCTAATGTGGGGGCGGGCTCGCACGGGGAAACGTACCGCCAGCCAATAGATATGCCTTCTGTCGAATCGTCACACCGCCGTTCTCACAGGGGAGCAGTGCTTGATGTAGGAGCTGCCGCAGGCTGCGATCTTTTGGCTGTCAGGCCAATACCTGCTGCACATCGCCAATCGTCGCCGCCAGGCTATTCAAATGCAGGCTCAACACTCGCTCCACCGGCGCCTGATCCATCGGCCAGTGCAGCGCCATACTGCCCACCAATTTGCCTTGCGCACGGATCGGTAGCGCCACCGCGCGAATCAGAAACGGCAAACGCACCGGGTATTCCCAATAGCCTTCGGTACGCTGACCAAAGCCTTGATGCAAGGCCTGCTCGGTCACACGAAACAAACCCTCATCGCTCAACTGCTCACGCTCGGCGAGCCGCTCGACCTCATCACTTTCCAACTCGCCAAGACACGCCCGCCCCATCGCCGAATGAAACAGACTGGCGTGATGCCCGACGATCTGGCAGTTGTTCGGATAACGCTTGCGCAACACCTGCGGAATCGCGCTCTCCATCACCTCAACCCGCTCGCCATCGAAGCACGACAGATCCGCGACCAGCCCGGTGCGCTCGCACAACTCCAGCAACATCGGCGCCGCGCTCTCCACCAAATGTCGCTTGAAGCGCTGCTGACGATCGCCAAACAGGCGCTTGGCACACAAGCGGTAACGGCGGTCACTGAGGCCGCGATAGATCCAGCCCTGTTCCTGCAACGTCGCCAGCATCCGCGACACCGTGGCTTTGGGCAGGCTGGTGAGGTAGTGCAATTCCTCCAGCCCCAGCGCCTGATGCTCGCCGAGCAATTCGACAATGGCCAGCGCCCGTTCCACCGAACGCACGCTGCCGGTATCCGCTTTGCTGCCCATGTGTTCGATCTCCCTGCGCGCAGATGGATGAGCACTTTTTGCAGCAAGATGCGGGCCGCTCAGGCTGATTGCAGGCATGGCGGCGGGCAGCGTTCGACCCAACGGGTCAGTTGTTCGTGGGCATACGCCAGTTGCAGCACCGCCCGGTCAGCCTGCGCCGGGCCGATGATTTGCAGGCCCATCGGCAGCCCCGCCGGGTTGAAACCGACTGGCACGCTGATGCTCGGCAACCCCGCCAACGTCGGGCCGATGACCACTTCCATCCAGCGGTGATAGGTGTCCATGGTCTGCCCGCCGACCACGCGCGGCCATGGCTGTTGTGCATCAAAAGGGAACACTTGCGCGGTCGGCAACAGCAGGAAATCGTAACGCTGGAACAATTCGCTCAGGGCGCGATACCACTCACTGCGATCGACCGAGGCTTTGTAGACATCGGCAGCGCTCAGGCGTAAACCGCCCTCGATTTCCCACTGTGCCTCAGGTTTGAGCATTTCGCGTTTGCGCGGATCGGCATACGCCGCGCCAAGGCTGCCCTGCACCAGAAAATGCCGGTGGGTCAGCCAGGTTTGCCATAAACGCGCCATGGAGAAATCCGGCTGGCACGCCTCGACCTGACAACCCAACGCAGTGAAATCCGCCAGCGCCGATTCGCACAGACTCAACACCCCGTCGTCCATCGGCAGATAGCCGTTGTAGTCGCCGAGCCAGCCAATGCGTACGTCGCTGAAATCCTGTGGCAGGCCTTCAGCAAAATTGCGCGGCTCATCTTTCAGCGACAGTGGCACGCGGGGATCGTAGCCGGCCTGCGTCGACAGCAATCGTGCGACATCGGTGACGCTGCGGCCCATAGGCCCTTCGGTGGCCAGTTGCTGAACGAACACTTCCGGCGTCGGTCCGTGTGGCACACGGCCTTGCGACGGGCGAAAACCGAAGACGTTGTTGAACGCCGCCGGGTTGCGCAACGAGCCCATCATGTCGCTGCCATCGGCCACCGGCAGCAGACGCAAGGCCAGCGCCACCGCGGCGCCGCCGCTGCTGCCACCGGCAATCCGGCTTGCATCGTAGGCATTGGTAGTGGTGCCGAACACGCGGTTGTAGGTCTGCGAACCGAGGCCGAACTCCGGCACATTGCTCTTGCCGATGATGATCGCGCCGCAGGCACGTACGCGCGCCACGCTGATCGCATCGTGCTGCGGCACCTGCTCGGCGAACAACGGCGAACCCATAGTAGTGCGCAGTCCGTCAGTGGCCGCCAAGTCCTTGATCGCCTGCGGCATGCCGTGCATCCAGCCTTTGGACTGGCCGCGATCGAGTTGCCGGTCGCACTCATCGGCCTCACGTAAAACGTCCTCGGCCGGACGCAGCGAGACCAGCGCATTGACCTGCGGGTTGAAGCGTTCGATATGCGTCACATAGGCCTGCATCACCTCACGGCACGACACCTGGCGCGCATGGATTGCCCGGGACAGCGCATCGGCGTCGAGGGCGACAATCGGATCAATCGCTAAAGGTTTCACGGTTTCACTCCCACATTCAGCGCAACGGATTTCTTCGCGCGCGGCGCCTCTTGCAGACAGTAAGTACCGAGCAAGGTCAGCAGGCAAGCGAACAACACATAGAAGGACGGCGCCACCGGCGTGTTCAAGACCTTGCTCAGCCAGGTGACGATCAGCGGTGCGAAGCCGCCGAACACCATCACCGCCACGTTGTAGGCGACAGACACGCCGGTGGAGCGCACTTCAATCGGAAACTGCTCGGCGAGTGCCGTCGGCGCCGGGCCGAAGAAACCGCCAATTGCACTGCACAGCAGCAGTTGCATCACCAGCAAGCGCTCGATCGACGGGGCCGCCGCGACCCACACATACAGCGGATAAATCATCACGAAAAACGCTAACGTGAACGCCATCAACACCGGCCGACGGCCAACACGATCCGACAGTGCGCCGGAGAACGGAATCACCACCGTCATCAACGCCACCGCGAGCATCTGCACCAGCAGCACCTGATCCAACGGCAAGCCGAGGTTGGTGTGGGCGAAGGTCGGCATGTTCACCAGCACCACGTAAAACGACACCGTCGCGCCGCTGGCCAAACCCATCGACACCAGCAGGCTGCGGCGGTGCTCGCGGATCACTTGCCACAGGCCCGGCGCTGCGCCTTTGGCTTTTTTACGTGCTTGAAGAAACTCTTCCGGTTCTTCCATGTGCTTGCGAATCCACAAGCCGACCGGGCCGATCAACAGACCGATCACGAATGGAATACGCCAGCCCCAGGTGTCCAGCGCCTCGGGTGAAAACACATGGGTAACCAGCGCCACCATGGCCGCGCCGGCAAACACCGCGAGGCATTGCCCGACCAGTTGCCACGAACCGTACAAACCTTTGCGATGAGCCGGCGCGCTCTCCACCAGAAACGCCGTGGCGCTGGCGTATTCGCCGCCGGTGGCGAAACCTTGCAGCATGCGCGCAACGACGATCAGCAGCGGCGCGCCCATGCCGATGGCGGCGTAGCTTGGCGCAAACGCGATCAGGGCGATCGACACGGTCATCAGGCGGATGATCAGCTGCATCGCCGCTTTGCGGCCTTTGCGGTCGGAATACATGCCGAGCAGGATGCCGCCGACCGGGCGCATGAAGAAACCGACGCCGAAGGTCGCCAGCGCCATCAACAGCGAGGCGTAGCCATCTTCGGAGGGAAAGAACTGCCGAGCGATGATGCTCGCCAGAAAGCCGTAAACGATGAAGTCATACCATTCCAGCGCGTTGCCGATAACCGCAGCGACCACTTGCCGGGTACGCGAAACACCTGTGCTCGAAACCTGCATGGCGGATTCTCCATAAAGCTGTTGGGTGATCACCCGGGCGCACGTGGGCCCGGGGTTCAGCGGCAGCAAAAAGTGAAGAAGTCAGGCCGGCTTGAGCCAGCTCTCGGTCAACGCGCCCCAATACGCTGCGCCCGTCAGCAGGATGTCGTCGTTAAAGTCGTAAGCCGGGTTGTGCACCATCGGCCGCGACACGCCGTTGCCGATGAACAGGTAGGCGCCGGGGCAACGCTGAAGCATCCAGGCGAAGTCTTCGCTGCCCATCAGTTTGGGAGTGTTGCCGTCGACGGCATCCGCGCCCACCAGCTCGACGCCGACCTGGCGGGCGAACTCGGTTTCGGCGGCGTGGTTGACCAGCACCGGATAGGCCGGGCGGTGTTCGATTGTCGAGGTACAGCCGAAGCTTTGCGCCTGGGTTTCGATGATGTTGCGCACGCGATTGAGGGTCTGCTCGCGCACATCGGCATTCAGCGCGCGCAGGCTCAGGCGCAGGATTGCCTGTTGCGGGATAACGTTGGCCGCCTCCCCCGCTTGCAGCGCGCCGACGGTGACCACCGCCGCCTGCTGCGCATCGATGTTGCGCGCGACCACCGTTTGCAATGCCATCACCACACTGGCGGCGGCGACCAGCGGATCGACCGTCAGGTGCGGCATCGAGCCGTGACCGCCGACGCCTTCGATGACCACGTTGAGCAAGTCCTGCGAAGCCATCATCGGCCCTTCGCGAAAACCCAAGTGCCCGGCAGGCAGGCCCGGCATGTTGTGCATACCGAACAATGCATCGCACGGAAAGCGTTCGAGCAGACCGTCGGCGAGCATCGCTTCGGCGCCGCCCTGACCTTCTTCCGCCGGTTGGAAAATCAGCGTGAGGGTGCCGTCGAACTGCCGTGTCGCCGCCAGATAACGCGCGGCACCGAGCAGCATCGCGGTATGCCCGTCGTGACCGCAGGCATGCATGCAGCCCTGATGTTTACTGCTGTAGGCGGCGCCGGTGTTTTCAATGATCGGCAAGGCATCCATGTCGGCGCGCAAGCCGAGTTTGCGCGAACTGCTGCCATTGCGCAGCACACCGACGACGCCGGTTCTGCCGATGCCGGTGTGGACTTCGTAGCCCCAGCTTTCGAGGGATCGGGCGACCAGCGCCGAGGTACGGTTTTCTTCAAAACCCAGTTCGGGGTGGGCGTGGATGTCCTGGCGGGTGGCGTGCAGGTCGCGGGCCACATCGTTGAGCCAGGCCAGAATATGCTGATGTCGGGGCATGACGGTTCTCCTCGCGCGGGTGTTCCCGGTCTTGTTGTTTGCAATGAATTCACGACACGTTGAAAGGCAGGTCGTGCTCACCGCCAGATAACCGCGAGACGCGCGCAAGGACAATCGAATGTGGTTCCACAGAGTGGAACCCCGCTTCCAGGATCAACATATCCCCTTGTAGGAGTGAGCCTGCTCGCGATGGCGGTGTCTCAGATAACAATTATGTTGACTGACACACCGCCATCGCGAGCAGGCTCACTCCTACAGGGACGATTGGGTGTGGTCAGGGATTGAGGCGGCAGCCCCGGCGTTCGCTTTGCCACTGGGCGCGGTGGCTGCGGCCCATGCCGCTGACGGTGATGGTTTTACTGGCGCTGTCATCGCTGAAGTCGCTGGTCGGCAGCCACTGTTTCACGTAGCCACGGCAGTATTCGGCGTTGTTGTTCATCACGTAGCGGCACGAACAATATTCCTTGGCGGTGTAGGCACTGATGATGTCCGGGAAGGCCCACAGGTTTTCGCGTTCATAGACGACCCAGCCGAGCAGCAAAACCAGCAGTAACAGCAAAAAGCGCTTCATGGCCGCACCGCCTTCAGCACACGTTTGAGCAATTCGTTGTGGCGGTAGCTGCCTTCGCGATCATCGGCGTAACGCACGATCACCAGTTTCTCGCTGGGGATCACGTACAGCGCCTGGCCCCAGTGACCGAGAGCAGCGAAGGTGTCGGGCGGTGCATCGGGCCACGGAGAGTCCGTGCCATCCGGTGCACGATTGAGCCACCACTGTCCGCCGGGCACGGCTTCGTCCTGATGGGCCTTGTAACCGGCGAACGGTTGCAGGTTGAATGCGAGCCAATCCTTGGGTAGCAACTGCTGGGTATCCCAACGCCCGTCGCGGGCCATCAACAGCCCGACTCGCGCCAGATCCCGTGCGGTGAGATAGGCGTAAGACGAAGCGACAAAAGTGCCCATCGCATCGGTTTCCCACACGGCGTGGCGGATGCCCAAAGGCTCAAACAGCGCTGTCCACGGATAGTCGGGATAACGCAGCGGGCCGACGATGTTTTTCAATGCGGCGGCGAGCAGATTGCTGTCGCCGCTGGAGTAACGGAAGGCCTGCCCCGGCGCAGCGTAGCTGTCTTGTTCGGCAGTGAACGCGGCCATGTCGCGATGACCACGGGTGTAGAGCATCGCCACTACCGAGGATTTCAGCGGCGCGTATTCGTAGTCTTCCTGCCAGTCGATGCCCGAAGCCCAGTGGAGCAAATCGGCGAATTTTATATCCGGGTGTTTTGCCAGTGGCGGGTAAAACTTTGCGGCCGGGTCTTCGAGTTTGAACAGGCCTTCGCCGTACGCCACACCGAGCACGGTGGCCATCAGGCTTTTGCTGATCGACCAGGTCAGGTGCGGGGTTTGCGCGTTGGTTGGGCCGGCGTAGCGTTCATAGATAATCTGGCCGTCGTGGATGATCAGCAGGGCATCGGTGCGGATGCCTTTGCGGGTTCCATCGTCGCGGGGCGGGAAGGCGTAATTTTCCAGTGACTCTGTATCAGTGACCTTCGGGCCGGTTGGCCAATCGTTACCCGGCCATTGTTCGGCGTGGACGGTGAAGCTGATCAGCAGCAGGAACAGCGACAGGCCTTTGCACATGGGGAGGGCTCTGGGAATGAACCTGCTGAGACTAGTCTGGGTTTATGACAAGCATGCGGTGTTATTTAGATTGCTATCGCGAGCAGGCTCGCTCCCACATTTTGAGCGCATTTCAATTGAAGAAACGCGGTCCCCTGTGGGAGCGAGCCTGCTCGCGAAGAGGCCAGTCAATTCACCGCCAAAGCCTTGGCCAACCGCTTGGCCCTAACCCCCGCCGCCAACTGCATCACCCCCCGATCCCGTTGCCACATCTGCGCCCATTCTGCCGGCCCGTCAGCCAACGCCTGATCAACCTCAGCCTTGAGCGAATCAAACTGCACAAACAACCCAGCCAACAACACATGCCCAGCCGGATTGTTCGGCGGTTGCCGACTCGCCTCAGCGCACCCGGCCAACAGCGCCAGCAAACGCAATTGCAGCGCTTGCGGCCAGTCGCTGTCCTGTCCGACGCCATACAGCCACGCGGTCATCGCGCTCAGCACATAGACATCTTCCAGCGTGCGAAACGGTTTGACGTAAGCATCCCAACCATCCCCCGCCAACAACTCGCACAACGCGCCATCAAGCAGCAAGCGGCCATGACTGATGTCCGGCATCAACGGCAGCGCCGGCAGTTTTTCCACGGTCACGCCGGGTTCGCCGGGGTACACCACCGCCAGACTCAGGCGCGGCGTTTCACCGGGTTCTTCGCTGCGCGCAGCAATCAGCAGCCAGTCCGCCGCATCGCCGGCAGTGACGAAATCCTTGCGCCCACTCAAGCGTAAATCGGTGAGGCGCGTGTGCATGTCTGCCGGACGCAGACTGCGCTGCTCGGTCGCACACAACGCACCGAGGCTCAGCGGCGCGCTCGGCCAGAGCATGCGCAATGCCGCCTGATAACCGACCAGAAACGCCAGCCCCGGCGTCGCCATCCGCCGCCCGCCGGCGACCGCCAATTCGAACGGCGTGACGTTGCCCAACTGCTGCAACAACGTCGCAAAACCCTCGGCGAGGTCAGCGACGGCGGGCAATCGTTCACGGCTGTGCAGCAGATCTGGCCAGGGCATAGGAGGCTCCTTGTGGGCTGTCATATAAGCATCACCGAACGTTCATGGCGATGACACCGGGGCTACATAGCCTGACTTTGCACAACACGGCTGCATAAAGAAAGTCGATCGGCTGCAACCCACGACGGGTTAAAGGCCCGTACGGAGATTCACATGACTCAGATCGCCCGCATCAGCGACACCGGCAATGAACGCCGCCTGCAAGCCGAACGCCTGATCGGCGCCGAGGCCTTGCAGCAAGCCCAGGCCCTGCGATTCAACGTCTTCAGCGGCGAGTTCAACGCCAAACTGAAAGGCGCGGAACTGGGTCTGGACATGGATGATTATGATGTTCACTGCAGCCACATCGGCGTGCGTGATTTGAACACCGGCCGTCTGGTGGCGACCACGCGTCTGCTCGATCACACCGCCGCCAGCAGCCTCGGCAAGTTCTACAGCGAAGAAGAATTCAGCCTGCACGGCCTCGCGCATCTGCAAGGCCCGATCCTCGAAATCGGCCGCACCTGCGTCGACCCGGCGTACCGCAACGGTGGCACCATCGCGGTGCTGTGGGGCGAGTTGGCCGAAGTGTTGAATCAGGGCGGCTACAGTTATTTGATGGGTTGCGCGAGCATCCCGATGCAGGACGGCGGCATTCAGGCCCACGCGATCATGCAGCGTTTGCGCGAACGCTATCTGTGCACCGAGCACCTGCGTGCCGAGCCGAAAAATCCGCTGCCGACGCTGGATATTCCGTCGAACGTGATCGCCGAAATGCCGCCGCTGCTCAAGGCTTACATGCGTCTGGGCGCGAAGATTTGCGGGGAGCCGTGCTGGGACGAAGACTTTCAGGTCGCCGACGTGTTCATCCTGCTCAAGCGCGACGAACTCTGCCCGCGCTACGCCAAGCACTTCAAGGCGGCCGTGTGATGAGCCGGTTGCGGGTGTACGCGCGGATCGCGCGGGTGCTGCTGGTGGTGTCGCTGGGTTTGACCATGGCCAGCGTCTTCGGCGTGTTTGAACGCATCGGTCTGGCGCATTCGATGGAGCGGCGCCAGCGCTGGTCGCGCTTCTTCATGGCGCGCCTGAGCAATGCCCTGCCCTTTCGCGTGACGGTTCACGGTGAACTGCCGAAACAGCCGATGCTGTGGGTCAGCAATCATGTGTCGTGGACCGACATTCCACTGCTGGGGATGCTCACGCCGCTGTCGTTTCTGTCCAAGGCTGAAGTGCGCACCTGGCCGGTGGCTGGTTGGCTGGCCGCGAAGGCCGGCAGCCTGTTCATCCGTCGCGGTTCGGGCGACAGCCAGTTGATCCGCAAGCAGATGACCCGTCACCTGCAAACCGCTCACCCGCTGCTGATGTTCCCGGAAGGCACCACCACCGATGGCCGCTCACTGCGTACCTTTCATGGTCGCTTGCTGGCGGCGGCGATTGATTCCGAGGTGATGCTGCTACCGGTGGCGATCCGTTATCTGCGCGATGGCGAAATCGATGGGCTGGCACCGTTCATTGGTGACGACGATCTGCTGTCGCACCTGATGCGCCTGTTCAGCAATGATTGCGGCGATGTTGAAGTGCACCTGCTCAAGCCGATTGCCTGTCAGGGGCGAGAGCGTGCTGCGCTGGCGTTTGAAGCGCAGCAGGCGGTACAGAAGGCGTTGTTTGGCGAGGTGGCGAAACCGGCCGAACCGCGTCGTGCAGGCGAATTGATTGCCGCCTGAAAACACAAATCCCCTGTAGGAGTGAGCCTGCTCGCGACAGCGGTGGGTCAGTCACATCGATGTTGCCTGATGTACCGCTATCGCGAGCAGGCTCACTCCCACATTAGATCTGCGATGTCTGGGGGGATTGTGCGAAGTCCTGAAGTTGTGGGTAAAACAAAGCGAAATCCTCACTCAACGGCTCATACAACCGCCGCAATTCCTGCATCGCCCCCGCCAGTTCCTCGGGCCGGCTCAACCGCCGCGAGATCCCGCGCAGCACCTGCTCCAGCACTTCAAACTGCTGATACGAACCCAACCAGTCATTGGCCACCATGTGCGGGGCGATCTTCGCCAGGCGGTCGGGCAACTGCCGTTCGTGGGTCAATACCCGATAAACGTCAGCGGTGAAAACCTCCAGCGGCTGCTCGGCATACAGCTTCCAGTCCCGCGCCAGGCAATGATCGAAAAACACATCGAGCACGATCCCGGCATAACGCCGCCGCGTCTCGGTAAACCGCCCCAAGGCGATGTCCACCAACGGATGGCGATCGGTAAATACGTCAATTCGGCGATGCAGTTGAATCGCCGCTTCCACCTCCGGCGCAAACTGCCCTTGCAGCCGGCCTTTGACGAAATCGCCATACAGACTGCCGAGCAGTTGCCCCGGGCGCTGGCCACCGAGGTGTAAATGTGCGAGATAGTTCATGGGCGCAGCTTAGCACTGCGGCCCATAAGCCATACACCCCTGTATCGTTATAACGCGATATACCAATTTATGCTGACGTCAGATCAAAATCATATTGGTGTATCGCGATCTAACGATTTATATTTCGCCACATCGCGATATAGCGTTGTACACATTGTGAGCACCTGCCATGAACCTCGACCTCGACGAAATAATAAAAGCCCTGGCGCACCCAGTACGGCGAGACATCCTCAACTGGCTGAAAGACCCGAAGAACGAATTTCCGGAACAGTTGCACAACCACGAGTACGGCATTTGCGCCGGACAGATCGATCAACGCTGCGGCCTGTCGCAGTCGACTGTTTCTGCGCACCTCGCAACGTTGCAACGCGCCGGTCTGATCAGCAGCCAGAAGGCCGGTCAGTGGCATTTTTTCAAACGTAACGAGGACGTGATCCAGGCGTTCCTCAGCACCCTCAGTAAAGAGCTCTGACCCTTAACGTCAGCCAGCCGACAAGGAAACACGCATGCCCCTCTCGCTACTCATCCTCGCCTTGAGCGCCTTCGCCATCGGCACCACCGAATTCGTCATCATGGGCCTGTTGCCCGATGTGGCGGCCGACCTCGGTGTGTCGATCCCCGGCGCCGGCTGGCTGGTGACCGGTTACGCCCTCGGCGTGGCAATCGGTGCACCGTTCATGGCAATGGCCACCGCCAAGTTGCCGCGTAAAGCAGCACTGGTGGCGTTGATGGGCATTTTTATTGTCGGCAACCTGCTCTGCGCCATCGCCAGCGATTACAACGTGCTGATGTTTGCCCGCGTGATCACCGCGCTGTGCCACGGTGCGTTCTTCGGTATCGGTTCGGTGGTGGCGGCCAATCTGGTGCCGGCCAACAAGCGTGCGTCGGCGGTGGCGTTGATGTTTACCGGCCTGACCTTGGCCAACGTCCTCGGTGTACCGCTGGGCACTGCGCTGGGTCAGCAATACGGCTGGCGCTCGACCTTCTGGGCGGTGACCGTCATTGGTGTGATTGCGCTGATCGGCCTGATCCGCTTCCTGCCGGCCAAGCGTGATGAAGAAAAACTCGACATGCGCGCCGAACTCGCCGCCCTTAAAGGTGCGGGGATCTGGCTGTCGCTGAGCATGACCGCACTGTTCGCCGCATCCGTCTTCACTCTGTTCACCTACGTCGCCCCGCTGCTCGGTGAAGTCACCGGCGTGTCGCCGCGTGGCGTGACCTGGACGCTGATGCTGATCGGCCTGGGCCTGACCGTCGGCAACATCATCGGCGGCAAGCTCGCCGACAAAGGCATGGCCGCCACGCTGATCGGCGTGTTCATTGCGATGGCCGTGGTTTCCACCGTGCTGACCTGGACCAGCGTCGCGCTGATCCCGACCGAAATCACCCTGTTCCTTTGGGCCACCGCGTGTTTTGCCGCCGTGCCGGCGCTGCAAGTCAACGTGGTGACCTTCGGCAAGGCTGCACCCAACCTGGTGTCGACCCTGAACATCGGCGCCTTCAACGTCGGCAATGCTCTCGGCGCCTGGGTTGGTGGCAGCGTCATCGCCCACGGCTACGGCCTGACCAGCGTGCCGCTCGCAGCCGCCGCCCTGGCCGTGCTCGCCCTGCTGGTGACTTTGATTACTTTCCGTCAGAACGGCAACGCCGATCTGGCCCCCGCTACTCACTGATTAACTTTTCACTTACGAGGGTTGTAGACATGGCAACTATTTTTGATCCGATCAAACTCGGCGACGTCGAGCTGGCCAACCGCATCATCATGGCCCCGCTGACCCGCTGCCGCGCCGACGAAGGCCGCGTACCGAACGCGCTGATGGCTGAATACTACGTACAGCGCGCGTCCGCTGGCCTGATCCTCAGCGAAGCCACTTCGGTAACGCCGATGGGCGTTGGCTACCCGGACACCCCGGGCATCTGGTCCAACGACCAAGTGCGCGGCTGGGCCAACGTGACCAAAGCGATTCACGGCGCGGGCGGCAAGATCTTCCTGCAACTGTGGCACGTCGGCCGGGTTTCCCACCCTTCGTACCTCAACGGTGAAGCACCGGTCGCACCGAGCGCCATCCAGCCGAAAGGTCACGTCAGCCTGGTTCGCCCATTGGCCGACTACCCGACTCCGCGTGCACTGGAAACCGCTGAAATCGCCGACATCGTCGACGCCTACCGCACCGGTGCCGAGAACGCCAAGGCCGCCGGTTTCGACGGCGTGGAAATCCACGGCGCCAACGGTTACCTGCTCGACCAGTTCCTGCAAAGCAGCACCAACCAGCGCACCGACAACTATGGTGGCTCGCTGGAAAACCGTGCGCGTCTGCTGCTGGAAGTGACTGACGCTGCGATCGAAGTCTGGGGCGCCGGCCGTGTCGGTGTGCACCTGGCACCGCGCGCTGACTCCCACGACATGGGCGACGACAACCTGGCGGAAACCTTCACTTACGTCGCACGTGAACTGGGCAAACGCGGCATCGCGTTCATCTGCTCCCGTGAGAAAGAAGGCGCCGACAGCCTTGGCCCGCAACTGAAAGAAGCGTTCGGTGGCCCGTACATTGCCAACGAAAAGTTCACCAAAGACAGCGCCAATGAATGGCTGGCCAGTGGCAAGGCTGACGCTGTGGCGTTTGGTGTGCCGTTTATTGCCAACCCGGATCTGCCGGCGCGCTTGAAGGCGGATGCGCCTTTGAATGATGCGCGTCCGGAGTTGTTCTACGGTAAAGGGCCGGTCGGTTATATCGACTACCCGGCGCTGTAATAGGCAACACACAGAAACGCAAAAGCCCCCGACTTGTGAGAGTTGGGGGCTTTTTTGTGTTCGCCTGGAGAGTGATTGCGCAGCTGAGTACGTAGCCCCTCATCGGAACGCCGCCCGCCCAGCCCTCTCCCGACGGAGAGGGAGCCAATTTGCGTAGTTTTCAAATTCGGAGTTCGACTGGATATTCCACGTCGGTGTAACTCGCAAGAACACCTCGGTCAGTCCCCTCTTCCTCTGGGAGAAGGCTAGGGTGAGGGCAAGCGGCTCACACTCATTCACACAGACGACACAAATTCCCTACAAAATGCCTAGCTCGCTACGTTTAAACTCCCCGCCGCAAACGTATGTAAAGGCAGGCCAATTGACATAAGCTGTGCCAATTACGCATTTTGTTTCATTTGCGCAGGCTGGGGCTCAGGCGCAGCATATCCAACCCTGTATCGACCCAACGCTCAGCCTCGGCATGCAGTTCAAAGCTGTCCGGCGCCAGAAGCCATCCATACAGCAGGCCATCGATGTAAGCGTGAATGCTGATGGCCGCGCGGGCAGTGTCGAGATCTTCCGGCAACTGGCCGCGATTCACCGCATTACGCAGGGTCAGCCCGATGCGCTCGTTGCAGTCGAGACTGGCCACCCGGCGCTGCTGGCGCAAATCGCACATTTCATCGGTGAACTCGCACTTATGAAACAGAATTTCGTTGATGCGGCGGGTCTTCGGGTCCAGCGCAACTTGATGAAACAAATGAATCAGCAATTTGCGCATGCAGCCCAGCGGGTCCAGTTCGTCTTCGCTCTCGCTGGCCTTGGCCAATTCATCCAGTGGCTCATGCAGGCTGTCGAGCATCGCCTGGACCAGGTCCGCTTTATTGCTGAAATGCCAGTAGATGGCACCACGGGTGACACCGGCCATTGTCGCGATATCGGCCAGCGTCGTACGAGCGACGCCCCTTTCATAAAAGGCTTTCTCCGCCGCTTCCAGAATCTGGCTACGGGTTTCTTGAGCTTCCTCTTTGGTACGACGGACCATGACAGTAAAACCTCAAACAGGATGTTTCAGGGATGGCTGAATATCCGCTGAATAAAGAGGGGGCGATCTCTCGCGGATCGGCTCCCCGGCCTACAATTTCAAACCTTGCAACGACTTTTGTAACGGGCTGGGTACGCGGCAAAGGTATTTACAAACAACCATGAACGTAAGTATATTACTTAGCAAGCTACTTATCCACCCGGTATCCTTTTTTTACCCTTACACACTTCTTGTGCGCTCTTTGCGCGCCTGACCCGAGGATCTTCATGCAATTCAAGCCAGCTGTTACCGCTCTGGTCACTGCCGTCGCCCTGGCATCGCTGCTCAGCGGATGTAAAAAGGAAGAAGCGGCACCGGCCGCTCCGCCCCCTCAGGTCGGCGTCGTCACCCTGCAACCACAAGCGTTTACCCTCACCTCCGAACTCCCGGGCCGCACCAGTGCGTTCCGCATCGCTGAAGTTCGACCGCAGGTCAACGGCATCATTCTCAAGCGTCTGTTCAAGGAAGGCGGCGATGTCAAAGCCGGCCAGCAGCTGTACCAGATCGATCCGTCGGTCTATGAAGCGACCCTGAAAAGCGCCGAAGCCAACCTGCGTTCGACCAAGTCGATCTCCGATCGCTACAAGCAACTGGTCGACGAGCAGGCCGTGAGCCGTCAGGAATACGACACCGCAGTGGCCAACCGCATGGAATCGGAAGCGTCGTTGCAGACCGCACAGATCAACGTGCGTTACACCAAGGTGTACGCGCCGATCTCCGGCCGCATCGGTCGTTCTTCGGTCACCGAAGGTGCACTGGTCAGCAATGGCCAGACCGACGCGATGGCAACGATCCAGCAACTGGACCCGATCTACGTCGACGTCACCCAGTCCTCGGTTGAATTGCTGGAACTGCGTCGTGAGCTGGAAAGCGGTCGCCTGCAGAAGTCCGGCGATACCGCCGCAGCGGTCAAACTGACGCTGGAAGACGGCAGCCAGTACAAGCTCGACGGTAAGCTGGAATTCTCCGAAGTCACGGTCGACCCGACTACCGGTTCCGTGACCTTGCGCGCGGTGTTCCCGAACCCGGATCACACCCTGCTGCCAGGCATGTTCGTCCGCGCCCAGTTGCAGGCCGGTGTCAACGCCGCCGCCATTCTGGCGCCGCAACAAGGCGTGACCCGTGACCTCAAAGGCACCCCGACCGCACTGGTCGTCGGCGCCGACAACAAGGTCGAACTGCGTCAGCTCAAGGCCAGCCGCACCGTTGGCAGCCAGTGGCTGATCGAAGACGGCTTGAAAGCGGGCGATCGCTTGATCACCGAAGGGCTGCAGTACGTGCGCCCGGGTGTTCAGGTCAACCCGTCCGAAGCCACCAATGTCGGCAACAAGAACCCGGCCCCCGCTCAGGCAGCTGACAAAGCCGCCGGCGGCAAAGGGGAGTAATTCATGTCAAAATTCTTCATCGACCGTCCGATTTTCGCCTGGGTAATTGCCCTGGTGATCATGTTGGTCGGGGCACTTTCGATCCTGAAACTGCCGATCAACCAGTACCCGAGCATTGCGCCGCCGGCCATTGCGATCTCCGTGACCTACCCGGGCGCTTCGGCGCAAACCGTGCAGGACACCGTGGTCCAGGTGATCGAGCAGCAGCTCAACGGTATCGACAACCTGCGTTATGTGTCCTCGGAAAGTAACTCCGACGGCAGCATGACCATCACCGCGACCTTCGAGCAGGGCACCAACTCCGACACCGCGCAGGTACAGGTTCAGAACAAGCTGAACCTCGCTACCCCGCTGTTGCCGCAGGAAGTGCAGCAACAAGGTATCCGCGTGACCAAGGCAGTGAAAAACTTCCTCCTGGTTATCGGTGTGGTATCGCGTGACGGCAGCATGACCAAGGACGACCTGTCCAACTACATCGTGTCGAACATGCAGGATCCGATCTCGCGGACCGCCGGTGTCGGTGACTTCCAGGTCTTCGGTGCCCAGTACGCGATGCGCATCTGGCTCGACCCGGCCAAGTTGAACAAGTACAACTTGACCCCGGGCGATGTCAGCACCGCGATCTCGGCACAGAACGTCCAGGTGTCTTCCGGTCAACTCGGCGGCTTGCCGGCATTGCCGGGCCAGCAACTGAACGCGACGATCATCGGCAAGACCCGTCTGCAGACTGCCGAGCAGTTCAAGGCGATTCTGCTGAAGGTTAACCAGGACGGCTCGCAAGTGCGTGTCGGCGACGTCGCTGACGTCGGTCTGGGCGGTGAAAACTCGAGCATTTCTGCGCAGTTCAACGGCAGTCCGGCCTCGGGTCTGGCGGTAAAACTGGCCAACGGTGCCAACGCCCTCGACACCGCGAAAGCGCTGCGCAAGACGATTGACGACCTCAAGCCGTTCTTCCCGGAAGGCATGGAAGTGGTATTCCCGTACGACACCACTCCTGTGGTGACCGAGTCGATCAAAGGTGTGGTTGAAACCCTGGTCGAAGCGATCGTGCTGGTGTTCCTGGTGATGTTCCTGTTCCTGCAGAACTTCCGCGCCACCGTCATCACTACGATGACCGTGCCGGTGGTATTGCTCGGTACATTCGGCATCCTCGCGGCGTTCGGTTTCAGCATCAACACGCTGACCATGTTCGGTATGGTGCTGGCCATCGGTTTGCTGGTGGACGACGCCATCGTTGTGGTGGAAAACGTCGAGCGGGTGATGAGCGAAGAAGGCTTGTCACCGAAGGAAGCGACCAAGAAATCCATGGGCCAGATCCAGGGCGCACTGGTCGGTATCGCGCTGGTGCTGTCGGCGGTATTGCTGCCGATGGCGTTCTTCAGCGGTTCCACCGGTGTGATCTACAAGCAGTTCTCGATCACCATCGTGTCGGCCATGGCCCTGTCGGTACTGGTCGCGCTGATCTTCACCCCGGCGCTGTGCGCGACCATGCTCAAGGCGATTCCGAAAGGCGAGCATGGCACGCCGAAGAAGGGTTTCTTCGGCTGGTTCAACCGCAATTTCGACCGTGGTGTGCAGAGCTACGAGCGCGGTGTCGGCAACATGCTGTCGCGCAAAGCGCCGTACCTGCTGGCTTATCTGCTGATCGTGGTCGGCATGATCTGGCTGTTCACCCGCATCCCAACCGCGTTCCTGCCGGAAGAAGACCAAGGCGTACTGTTCGCCCAGGTGCAGACCCCGGCCGGTTCGAGTGCCGAGCGTACTCAGGTGGTGATCGACGAAATGCGCAGCTACCTGCTGGATAAAGAAGCAGGCGCAGTGTCCTCGGTGTTCACCGTGAACGGCTTCAACTTCGCCGGTCGCGGTCAGAGCTCTGGCCTGGCGTTCATCATGCTCAAGCCGTGGGACGAGCGTAACGCGGACAACAGCGTGTTTGCCCTGGCCCAACGTGCCCAGCAACACTTCTTCACTTTCCGCGATGCCATGGTGTTCGCGTTCGCCCCGCCTGCGGTACTGGAGTTGGGTAACGCCACCGGTTTCGACGTGTTCCTGCAAGACCGCGCCGGTATCGGTCACGACAAACTGATGGAAGCGCGTAACCAGTTCCTTGGCCTCGCCGCGCAGAGCAAGGTGCTCTATCAGGTGCGTCCGAACGGCCTGAACGATGAACCGCAATACCACCTGGAAATCGACGACGAGAAAGCCCAGGCCCTTGGCTTGAGCCTCACCGACATCAACAGCACGCTGTCGATCTCCTTCGGTAGTAGCTACGTCAACGACTTCATCGATCGCGGTCGTGTGAAGAAGGTCTACGTGCAAGGTCAGGCCGGTGCTCGCATGAGCCCTGAAGACTTGAAGAAATGGTACGTGCGCAACAACGCCGGGACCATGGTGCCGTTCTCCGCCTTCGCCAAAGGCGAGTGGATCTACGGCTCGCCGAAGCTGGCGCGTTACAACGGTGTAGAAGCAATGGAGATCCTCGGTTCTCCGGCGCCGGGTTACTCCACCGGTGATGCGATGGCCGAAGTCGAAGCGATTGCCAAGAAGCTGCCGGCGGGTGTCGGTATCTCCTGGACCGGTCTGTCCTATGAGGAACGTCTGTCGGGTTCGCAAGCGCCCGCGCTGTACGCCTTGTCGCTGCTGATGGTGTTCCTGTGTCTGGCGGCGCTGTACGAGAGCTGGTCGATTCCGATCGCGGTTATGCTCGTGGTGCCGCTGGGGATCATCGGTGCGCTGCTGGCCACCAGCCTGCGCGGTCTGTCCAACGACGTGTACTTCCAGGTGGGCCTGTTGACGACCATTGGTCTGGCGGCTAAAAACGCCATTCTGATCGTCGAGTTCGCCAAAGAATTGCATGAACAAGGGCGTAGCCTGCGTGATGCGGCGATCGAAGCCTGCCGCATGCGTCTGCGCCCGATCATCATGACCTCGCTGGCCTTCGTCCTCGGTGTTGTACCGCTGGCGATCTCCACTGGCGCCGGTTCAGGCAGTCAACATGCGATCGGTACGGGCGTAATTGGCGGTATGCTCACGGCCACGATCCTGGCGATCTTCTGGGTCCCACTGTTCTTCGTTACGGTTTCGTCCATCGGCCAGCGTAAGATCGCTGACGAGGATGAGACTACTGAAACTCCTAAAGAGGCTGGCCAATGAGCAAGTCGCTACTCTCCATCGCAGTCGCCGCCTTCGTGCTGAGCGGTTGCTCGCTGATACCTGACTATCAGCAGCCTGAGGCTCCGGTCGCAGGTCAGTACCCACAGGGGCCGGCGTATTCGCCGGCCCAGGCTCCGGCGCAGGCCGCTGCCGAGCAGGGCTGGAAGCAGTTTTTCCATGACCCGGCGCTGCAACAGCTGATCCAGGTTTCACTGGAAAACAACCGTGACCTGCGTGTCGCGGCGCTGAACATCGATGCTTACGCGGCTCAATACCGCATCCAGCGTGCCGACCTGTTCCCGGCCGTTTCGGCCAATGCCAGCGGCAGCCGTCAACGTCTGCCGGCTCGCGCGTCGACGACGGGCGACTCGATGATCAGCAGTTCGTATTCCGCCACCGTCGGCATCAGCGCCTACGAACTCGACCTGTTCGGTCGGGTGCGCAGCCTGAGCGAGCAGGCCTTGCAACAATACTTCGCCACTGAAGAAGCGCGCCGCAGCACCCAGATCAGTCTGGTCGCCAGCGTCGCCAATGCTTACCTGACCTGGCAAGCGGACAAGGAACTGCTCAAGCTGACGCAAGACACCCTCGGTGCCTTCGAAGAAAGCTACAAGCTGACCAGCCGCAGCAACGAAGTCGGTGTGGCTTCGGCGCTGGATCTGGCGCAGTCGCGCACCTCGGTCGAGAACGCCCGGGCACAACTGGCGCGTTACACCCGCCAGGTCGCACAGGACGAAAACAGCCTGACGCTGCTGCTCGGCACCGGTATCCCGGCCAATCTGCAAGCGGCCAAACCGCTGTCGGATGACCTGCTCAGCGATGTACCGCCGGGTCTGCCTTCGGACTTGCTGCAACGTCGTCCGGACATCCTGCAAGCCGAGTACAACCTGAAAGCGGCCAATGCCAACATCGGCGCGGCCCGTGCGGCGTTCTTCCCGAGCATCAGCCTGACCGCCAACGCGGGCAGCCTGAGCCCGGACCTGTCCGGCCTGTTCAAGGGTGGTTCGGGGACGTGGCTGTTCCAGCCGCAGATCAACCTGCCGATCTTCAACGCCGGCAGCCTGCGCGCCAGCCTCGACGCCGCCAAGATCCAGAAGGACATTGGCGTGGCGAACTACGAGAAGTCCATTCAGACGGCCTTCCAGGAAGTCGCCGACGGCCTGGCCGCACGCCAGACCTACACCGAACAGCTGCAAGCGCAGCGTGACTTCGTTCAGGCCAACCAGGATTACTACCGTTTGGCCGAACGTCGCTACCGCATCGGCGTCGACAGCAACCTGACCTTCCTCGATGCCCAGCGTCAGCTGTTCAGCGCGCAACAAGCGCTGATCACCGACCGCCTCGCGCAGCTGACCAGTGCGGTCAACCTGTACAAGGCCCTGGGTGGTGGCTGGAACGCGCAGACCGCGCAGAACGAACCGCTGAAAGAAGAAGCGCCGAAGATGAAGTTGTTCTGATCATCATCGGCTGAATACAAGGAGCCCACCGATTGGTGGGCTTTTTGTTGCCTGAGACTCAAAAGATCGCAGCCTTCGGCAGCTCCTACACTTGGAATGCATATCCCTGTAGGAGCTGCCGAAGGCTGCGATCTTTTGATCTTCAATGCTGTTCGATAATCGCCCAAAACCCGCTTTACCCAATTGAATCCGAACATCCGCCCCCCGCACCATTCGAGCCACAAAACCAATAACAACAGGTTCGCCACATGCTCCCGCGCCCTGCTCCATCCGGCTGATCGCCGCCGCTTCACCCCCTGAATTCATCGCATTTCTGCACCGTAAAAAACGACCGCAGCGCACCCGTTCGCCTTAAAAAAACAAGAGAGACCCGAGCCCATGACCACCTCCCCTGCGCCTTATGCATTTCCTGGCCTGATCGCCCTGGCCCTGGCCGGTGCAGCCCTTCCCGCTGCGGCTGAAGAAGCCGGTTTCGTCGAAGGCGCCAAGGTCAACCTCAACCTGCGCAACTTCTACATCAACCGCAACTTCACCAACCCGACCAAGGCTCAGGGCAAAGCAGAAGAGTGGACGCAGAGCTTCATCCTCGACGCCAAGTCCGGCTTCACCCAAGGCACCATCGGTTTCGGCATGGACGTGCTCGGCCTGTATTCGGTGAAACTCGATGGCGGTAAAGGCACCGGCGGCACGGCGTTGCTGCCGCTGGATCACGACGGCCGTCCGGCGGACAACTTCGGCCGCACCAACGTCGCCTTCAAAGCCAAGCTTTCCCAGACCGAAGTGAAAGTCGGCGAGTGGATGCCGGTGCTGCCGATCCTGCGTTCAGACGATGGTCGCTCGCTGCCGCAAACCTTCCGTGGCGGGCAGATCACCTCGAAGGAAATCGACGGCCTGACCCTCTACGGCGGTCAGTTTCGCGCCAACAGCCCGCGCGACGACAGCAGCATGAGCGACATGTCGATGACCGGCAAAGCGGCGTTCACCTCTGATCGATTCAACTTTCAGGGCGGTGAGTATGTTTTCAACGAAAAACGCACGCAGATCGGTTTGTGGAACGCTGAACTCAAAGACATCTACAGCCAGCAATACGTCAACCTGATCCACAGCCAGCCACTCGGCGACTGGACCCTCGGCGCTAACCTCGGCTTCTTCTATGGCAAGGACGATGGTAGCGCCCGCGCCGGCGATCTCGACAACAAGACCTGGTCGGGCATGTTCTCGGCGAAGTACGGCGGCAACACCTTCTATGTCGGCCTGCAGAAGCTCACCGGCGACAGCGCCTGGATGCGCGTCAACGGCACCAGCGGCGGCACCCTGGCCAACGACAGTTACAACGCCAGTTATGACAATGCGCAGGAACGCTCCTGGCAAGTGCGCCATGACTACAACTTCGTGGCACTGGGCATCCCCGGCCTGACCCTGATGAACCGCTATATCAGCGGCGACAATGTGCACACCGGGACGATCACCGACGGCAAGGAATGGGGCCGCGAATCGGAACTGGGCTACACCGTGCAGAGCGGCGCATTGAAGGATCTCAACGTCAGATGGCGCAACTCGACCATGCGCCGGGATTTCAGCAACAACGAGTTCGACGAGAACCGCTTGATCGTCAGCTACCCGATCAGCCTCCTCTAAACACCGATATTCACCTGTGGGAGCGAGCCTGCTCGCGAAGAGGCTTAACATTCAACAGAGATGTTGACTGACACACCGCTTTCGCGAGCAGGCTCGCTCCCACATTTGATCTCCTACAGGCAGTTATCGCCATTGGTCAGGAGAAGTGGCACTTTGCCGGTCGGCAGGTAAAGTGACAAAACCTGAAGGAGTCAGGTGCTTCACCTTTCCGCTTCCGTCGTCGTAGTCGGTCCTCAAGCTGGGAGCCAGGTTGTCATCGGAAGACACCAACGATCACCGGAGGACCACCTCAATGATCTCTCGTCTTGCAACACCCGACTGGGACGCCAAGGCGTACCAGCAGTTTTCCCGTCTCAGGCAACGACCGGTCCATGAACTGCTTGACCGTGTGGACCTGCCGAACCCGCAACGCATTTACGATCTCGGCTGCGGCACCGGCATTGCCACGCAGTTGTTGGCCAAACGCTGGCCGCGCGCACAATTGCAGGGGATCGACAGCTCGGCCCAGATGCTCGATGAAGCACGCTGCCTGCCGATCAGGGCATCGTGGAAACACTGCGATCTGCTCGATTGGCAAGCGGAGCAGCCGGCAGACCTGCTGCTCGCCGCCGCCGTGCTGCACTTTATCGATGGCCATGAAACGTTGCTGCCGCAGCTGCTGGGTTATCTGAATCCTGGCGGTTGTCTGGCGGCGCATATGCCGGACTGGCGCGATGCGCTGTGGTATCGGCTGATGCTCGACACCCTCGAAAACGGCGGCCCCGGTGGCACGCCGATGGGCACCCCTGAGCTGCGTCAGCGCATGGCGGCGCGGCCGTTGTTGGCGCTGGAAGATTACTACCGCTTGCTCGCGCCGCTGACCTCGTCGCTGGATATCTGGGAGACCGAGCAATTGCAGGTAGTCGACGGCAAATCACCGGTGTACGACTGGGTGAAGGTTTCGGCGCTACGGCCGGTGATGCAGGCGCTGGATTCAGCGGAACAGGCGCGGTTTATCTATCACTATCTGATGCGCGTGCATAAGCATTATCCGCAGGAGAGCGATGGGCATACGTTGTTTGCGTTCAAGCGGATATTTATTGTGGCCACCGTCTGATTTGTCGCGGCCACTATCGCTATCGCGAGCAGGCTCACTCCTAAAGGGGAACGCATTCCAAATGTAGGAGTGAGCCTGCTCGCGATGGCGTCAGCCCGGCCAACGACTATTCCCGGGATTCGACTCCTAGCTCATCCCAAACCGATTCAGCCAAATGAAACGTCGCATTCGCCGCCGGTATCCCGCAATAAATCGCACTCTGCATGATCACTTCCTTGATCTCGCCCCGGCTCACACCATTATTGGCCGCCGCACGCAGGTGCAGTTTCAGCTCACCTTCGCGGTTCATGCCAATCAGCATCGCGATAGTGATCAGGCTGCGCGTGTGCCGAGGCAAGCCCGGACGCGTCCAGATATCGCCCCAGGCATGCCGGGTGATCATTTCCTGAAACTCCGAGTTGAACTCGGTCAGCGTGGTCAGGCTGCGATCGACATGCGCATCACCGAGCACCGCGCGGCGCACTTGCATGCCTTCGTCGTAACGTTGTTTCTCGTCCACGAAAATCCCCTTATCAGGCGTTCAGAAACGCCAACACACGGTCACTGAAATCCGCGCCAGCCTGCACGTTGGACAGGTGCGCCGCGTAGAACTCGGCGTACTCGGCACCGCGTACGTTCTCTTGGATGAAATGCCCTCCGGACGGCGGCGTCACCGCATCTTCGGTGCCGGCAATCACCAGCAACGGCACGTTGATAGACGCTAGTTGCTCACGGAAATCGGCATCCCGCACCGCCGCGCAATTGGCCGCGTAACCCTCAGGCGAAGTGGCCGCGAGCATGTCGGTGATCTGCTTGGCTGCGGCCGGATGTGCAGCGGAAAAATCAGGGGTAAACCAGCGGGCGATCGACGCATCACGCAGGGCAACCATCGCCGCCGCACCGTCGCGCAGCACGGTTTCGATGCGTGGATTCCACACCGACGGATCGCCGATTTTTGCTGCCGTGTTGCAGACGATCAGCTTGTGCAGACGATGCCCGGCGTTGATCCCCAGCCACTGGCCGATCAAGCCACCCATCGACAATCCGCAGAAATGCGCGCGCTCAATGTGCAGTGCATCCAGCAAACCGAGCACGTCATAACCCAGTTGCTCGATACTGTAAGGCCCCGGCGTCACCAGCGATTGGCCATGGCCACGGGTGTCGAAACGCAGCACGCGAAAATGCTCGGTGAACGCCGGCATCTGCGCGTCCCACATGTGCAGATCAGTGCCGAGCGAGTTGGACAGTACCAGCACCGGCGCATCGACCGGGCCCTCGATTTGATAGTGCAGTTCGCCATCGGCGAGTTGAACGAAAGCCACAGCCCTCTCCTTTCAGTCAGACAATGCGTTGTGTTCGGCCACCGCGCGCTCGACCCAGGTTTTCGCCTGACCGAGGTAATGAGCGGGGTTCAAAAGATGATCCAGTTCAGCGCTGCTCAGCTCAGCGTTGACCTTCGGTTCGTCACCGAGTACGGCGCGCAAATGGCGCTGTTCGGCCACCGCGCGTTTGCAGCATTGCTCAAGCAAGTGATGCGCAGTGTCGCGGCCGACACGCTGGGCGAGGACGATGCTCACGGCTTCGGCGAGCACCAGCCCTTGGGTCAGTTCGAGGTTGTGCGCCATGCGCTCAGCGTCGACTTCCAGACCCTCAGCGAGCAATTTCGCCTGTTGCAGCGAACCCGACACCAGGCAGCAGATTTCCGGCAGGGTTTCCCACTCGGCATGCCACAGACCGAGGCTGCGTTCGTGTTCCTGCGGCATCGCGCTGAACAACGTCGAGACCAGACCTGGCACGCGCGTCGCTGCGCCGATCAACACCGCAGCACCGACCGGATTGCGTTTGTGCGGCATGGTCGACGAACCGCCCTTGCCCGGCGCCGATGGCTCGAATACCTCAGCCGCTTCAGTCTGCATCAACAGGCTGATGTCGCGGCCGAACTTGCCGAGGCTGCCGGCGATCAAACCGAGCACCGCGCCGAACTCCACCACACGATCGCGCTGGGTGTGCCACGGCTGTTCCGGCAAGGTCAGTTGCAGTTCTTCGGCCAGCGCTTCGGCAATCGGCAAGGCCTGTTCACCCAGCGCGGCGAGGGTCCCGGAGGCGCCGCCGAATTGCAGCACCAGCAGACGCGGCTTGAGTTCGCGCAAGCGCTGACGGCTGCGAGTCACAGCGCCCAGCCATCCGGCGATTTTCATGCCGAGGGTCACGGGCGTCGCGTGTTGCAGCCAAGTGCGTCCGGCCAGCGGTGTCGCTGCATGGCGTTGTGCTTGAACAGCGAGAGAGTCAGCCAGTTGCGCCAGATCGCTTTCAATCAATTCCAGCGCCTGACGCAATTGCAGCACCAGCCCGGAATCCATCACGTCCTGACTGGTCGCGCCCAAATGCACATAACGCTCAGCTTGCGCATCGGTCGCGGCAATCTGCTTGCCCAACGCCTTGACCAGCGGAATCGCCGAATTGCCGGCCGTGGCAATCGCCTCGCCCAGTGCCGCGAAGTCATACAGACCAGCGCTGCACGCCGCCGCAATCGGTGCCAGCGCAGAGGCAGGAATCAACCCGACCCGCGCTTCGGCCCGAGCCAGCGCCGCTTCGAAGTCGAGCATCGCCTGCACGCGGCCCTGATCGCAGAACACCTCGCGCATATCGCGGGCAGTGAAGTAGGCATCGAACAATTGATTGCCCGGTCGCTGAGTCATAAAAGTCCTTGCCGGCGCGGGCCATCACGGCCCGCGCGCATCGGGTTAGAGATCGTGGTGCAAATACGCCGCCTGTTTCGGCAGGCGCAGGCTGAACAGGAAGGCGATCGCCATCATGGCCGTCACGTACCAGTAGAAGGAGTTTTCCATGCCGATGTTCTTCAGGCTCAGGGCGACGAATTCCGCCGAACCACCGAAGATCGCATTCGCCACCGCATAGGCCAGACCGACGCCGAGGGCGCGGACTTCCGGCGGGAACATTTCGGCTTTCACCAGGCCGCTGATCGAGGTGTAGAAACTGACAATCGCCAGCGCCACGGTGATCAACACAAAGGCGAGAAACGGGCTGCTGACGCTTTTCAGGCTCAACAGAATCGGTACGGTGAACAGCGTGCCGAGCGCGCCGAACCAAAGCATCGAGTTACGTCGACCGATCTTGTCGGCGAGCATGCCGAACAGCGGCTGCATGCACATATACAGGAACAGTGCGCCGGTCATGATGTAGCTGGCGGTCTTGGCGTGCATGCCGGCGGTGTTCACCAGGTACTTCTGCATGTAGGTGGTGAAGGTGTAGAAAATCAGCGAACCACCGGCGGTGTAACCGAGCACGGTGATGAACGCGGCTTTGTGATCGCGGAACAGCGCGGCGATGCTGCCGGCGTCCTTGTGCGCGCGGGTTTCCTTGTTGGTGGTTTCTTTCAGCGAACGGCGCAGGAACAGCGAAATCAGCGCCGCCACCGCACCGACCACAAACGGAATCCGCCAGCCGTAGGCACGCAGGTCTTCTTCGCTGAGGAACTGCTGCAGGACCACTACCAGCGACACCGCCAGCAGTTGCCCGCCGATCAGGGTCACGTACTGGAACGAGGCGAAAAATCCGCGCTGGCCCTTGAGCGCGACTTCGCTCATGTAGGTCGCGGTGGTGCCGTACTCACCGCCGACCGACAGGCCTTGCAGCAAACGGGCGAACAACAGCAGGACCGGCGCCCAGACGCCGATGTCCTTATAGGTTGGCAGGCAGGCGATCAGCAACGAGCCGAAGCACATCATCAGAATCGAGATGAGCATCGAGTTCTTGCGCCCGTGCTTGTCGGCGACACGGCCGAAAATCCAGCCGCCGATTGGACGCATCAGAAAGCCGGCAGCGAACACGCCAGCGGTGTTGACCAGTTGCACCGTGGGGTTGTCGGAGGGGAAAAACGCCGGGGCGAAATAGATCGCGCAAAAGGCGTAGACGTAGAAGTCGAACCATTCGACGAGGTTGCCGGACGAGGCGCCGACAATGGCAAAGATGCGCTTGCTGCGCTCTTCACCGGTGTAATGGGAGGTGGTGGTTGTCATTGTTTTTCACTCGATAGGGACAGTGAGAGTCTAGACATACTTTGCAACAGTCCCGTTCCACAGTTCCATCTGCAACACAGTTCCCTTGTAGGAGTGAGCCTGCTCGCGATGGCGATGTGTCATTCAGACCATTTAAATCTGACACACCGTTATCGCGAGCAGGCTCACTCCTACAGGGATTGGGGTGTTCTTCAGTAATCGAAGAACACGGTCTCGGCGTCGGTGCCCTGCAGAATCACATTCCACTGATAAACACCGGATGCATCTTTTTTAGCCAGCAACGTACTGCGACGTTCAGCCGGTACGCATTCGAGCAACGGATCATCAACATTCGCCGGCTCGCCTTCAAAGTAGATCCGCGTCAGCAAGTGCTTGACCAAGCCACGGGCGAACACCAGCACCACCAGATGCGGTGCCTGAGTCGAACCTTTCAGCCCTTCAACCGTACCCGGTTTGATCGTGGTGAAACGGAAACGCCCTTCAGCATCCACCGGCACACGGCCAAAGCCTTCAAAGTTCGGATCGAGCGGTTTTTCCTGCTCGTCTTCCGGGTGGTCGTATTTACCGGCGGCGTTGGCCTGCCAGACTTCAAGCATGGCGTCGTTGACGACATCGCCGTTGCCATCCACCACCTGCCCGGTGATCGCCACGCGCTCGCCGAGGGTCTGCTCAACGGTGAGATCTTCACGGTTCAGCCAGGTCAGGCCGATGTGGTAGTACGGCCCGACGGTGTGGGACGTGGTCGCAGTCAGCGTCATCTTATTTCTCCATCGGCGTGGCTTCACGCCCGCGCAGCACGATGTCCCAGCGATAACCGAGGGCGTAGGACGGAATGGTTTTTTCCAGATCGAAACTGGCGATCAGGCGTTCCTTGGCCGAAGTGTCCGGCACGCAGTTGTAGATCGGGTCGTAAGCCAGCAGCGGGTCGCCCGGGAAATACATTTGCGTGACCAAGCGGGTGAGAATGCTCGGCCCGAACAGCGAAAAGTGGATGTGCGCCGGACGCCAGGCGTTGTGGTGGTTGCCCCACGGGTAGGCGCCGGGCTTGATGGTCTGGAACTGATACCAGCCGTCGGCGTCGGTGACGGTGCGGCCGGTGCCGGTGAAGTTCGGGTCCAGCGGCGCGTCATGCAGGTCGCGTTTGTGGTTGTAGCGACCGGCGGCGTTGGCCTGCCAGATCTCCACCAGAATCCCCGGCACCGGCAGACCGTTTTCGTCGAGCACGCGGCCGTGAATGATGATGCGTTCGCCCTGCGGCTCGCCTTCATGCTGGGCGGTCAAGTCATTATCGGTGTCGCCCACACGCTCAGCGCCGATGGTCGGGCCGGTGATTTCCGACAGCGAGTGCGGCAGAAACACCAACGGCTTCGACGGCGAGCGCAGGTTGGTGGATTGATACGTCGGGTGCAGGTAATCAGGCTGAGTGCCTTCCTGCGGACGACGGTAACCAGGCTTGTCAGACATGTCGCTTTCCTCTGTTCTTTTTCGTCACGGCTGGCGTCAGACGCGTTCGATGGCCAGGGCCAGACCTTGGCCGACACCGACGCACATGGTCGCCAGACCTTTCTTGCCGCCGGTCTTTTCCAACTGATGCAGCGCGGTCAGCACCAGACGTGCACCGCTCATGCCCAACGGGTGACCAAGAGCAATCGCCCCGCCGTTCGGGTTGACCTGCGCAGCGTCGTCCGCCAGCCCCAGTTCACGCAGCACTGCCAAGCCTTGGCTGGCAAACGCTTCGTTGAGTTCGATCACGTCGAAATCGCTGACCGCGACGCCCAGGCGCTCGATCAGTTTGCGCACCGCCGGCACCGGGCCGATGCCCATCACGCGCGGCGCTACACCGGCGCTGGCCATGCCGAGCACTTTGGCGCGGGCGGTCAGACCATGTTTTTTGACCGCTTCGGCGGACGCCAGAATCAGTGCGGCAGCACCGTCGTTGACCCCGGAGGCATTGCCGGCGGTGACGGTTTTATCCGGACCGTTGACCGGTTTCAACTTGGTCAACGCTTCAATCGTGGTATCGGCACGCGGATGTTCGTCCTGGCTGACCACGGTTTCGCCCTTCTTGTGGGCAATCCGCACTTCAACAATTTCTTCGGCGAAGTAGCCGGCGGCCTGCGCGGCGGCGGTACGTTGCTGACTGCGCAAGGCAAACGCGTCTTGGTCTTCGCGCGAGACTTTATAGTCGTCAGCGACGTTGTCGGCAGTCTGCGGCATCGCGTCGACGCCGTACTGCGCTTTCATCAACGGGTTGATGAAACGCCAGCCGATGGTGGTGTCTTCCAGCTTCATGTTGCGCGAGAACGCCGCATCAGCCTTGCCCATCACGAACGGTGCGCGAGACATCGACTCGACGCCGCCGGCAATCGCCAGCTCCATCTCGCCGCTGGCAATCGCACGGAATGCGGTGCCAATTGCGTCCATGCCCGAAGCGCAGAGGCGATTGAGGGTCACGCCCGGTACGCTGTCCGGCAGGCCTGCCAATAGCAGCGCCATGCGGGCAACGTTGCGGTTGTCTTCGCCGGCCTGGTTGGCGCAACCGAGGAACACTTCGTCGATGGCGCTCCAGTCCACCGATGGATTGCGCTCCATCAGGGCTTTGATCGGCACGGCGGCCAGGTCATCGGCGCGAACGGCGGACAATCCGCCGCCGAAACGGCCGATCGGCGTGCGAATCGCGTCGCAAATATAAACCTCACGCATCATGCTTCTCCCGGTGCCTGGCCGTGGGCCGCGGCGGTGCGCGCTTCAAGATCGCGCAGTGCAGTCAGTTCGACTTCAGTCGGTTCAGCGGTGGCTTCAACATGCTCGGCAAAACGAATCGCCCAACCGGTGGCCGCGACCACTTGCTCGCGGGTTACGCCCGGATGCAAAGCGGTGACGACGAACTCATGGGTGCCCTCTTCCGGTTCCATGATGCACAGGTCGGTGATGATCCCGACCGGCCCGGCGCCCGGCAGGCCCAGACGTTTGCGCGAATCGCCGCCCTCGCCATGACCGACCGAGGTGATGAAATCGAGCTTGTCGACAAACGAACGCGCCGACTGTTTAAGGATGATCAACACGCTTTTCGCCGAACCGGCAATCTCCGGCGCGCCACCGGCACCCGGCAGACGCACTTTCGGCGAGAAGTAATCGCCAACCACGGTGGTGTTGATGTTGCCGAAACGGTCGACCTGCGCGGCGCCGAGAAAACCGACGTCGATGCGCCCGCCCTGCAACCAGTAGCGAAAAATCTCACCGGTCGGCACGACGGTGTCAGCGGTTTCCGCCAGCTCACCGTCACCGATCGACAGCGGCAGCACGCTTGGCTTGGCGCCAATCGGGCCCGACTCATAGATCAGCACCACGTCCGGCGACGAGGTCAGACGCGCAAGGTTGGCGGCTTTCGACGGCAAGCCGATGCCGACGAAGCACACCGAGCCGTTCTTCAGGCGACGGGCCGCCGCGACGGTCATCATTTCATTGGTGGTGTAAGTCATTACTTGGCCTCCGAAGCAGCGGCCAACTTGGCCTGGAACGCACTGAAGTCAGCGCAGCCATGGATGTATTCGTTGATCCACGCGGTAAACGTCTCACGGTCGCGGGCGATCGGATCCCACGCCTGATAGAAACGATTGTCGCGCTCGGTGTAACCGTGGGCGTAGGACGGGTGTGCACCGCCGGGTACGTGGCAGACCGCGCTCAAGGCCCAGGTCGGCAGTACACAGGCGTTCATCGGTGCCTTGAGGTCATCGACGATTTCTTCGACGGTGACGATGCAGCGCTTGGCGGCCAGTGCGGCTTCTTTCTGCACACCGAGAATGCCCCACAGCAGGACGTTGCCTTGGCGGTCGGCTTTCTGTGCGTGGATCACGGTCACGTCCGGGCGCACCGACGGCACCGCCGCCAGCACTTCACCGGTGAACGGGCAGGTCACGGTTTTGATCAGTGGATTGACCTTCGGCAGGTCGGAACCGGCGTAGGCACGCAGCACCGCGAATGGCAGCCCGGAAGCGCCGGCGACGTAGGCATTGGCCAGGTCAGCGTGGCTGTGTTCTTCGATTTCCAGCGCGTGCGGCCATTGCTTCTCGACCGCGTCACGCAGACGATGCAGCGAACCGACGCCCGGGTTGCCGCCCCAGGAGAAAATCAGTTTGCGTGCGCAACCGGCACCGATCAGTTGGTCGTAGATCAGGTCAGGCGTCATCCGCACCAGCGTCAGATCTTTCTTGCCCTGACGAATGATTTCATGACCCGCAGCCGTAGGGATCAAGTGAGTAAAGCCTTCGAGCGCGACGGTGTCGCCGTCGTTGACGAATTGCTTCACCGCGTCGTGCAGCGAAAGGATCTCAGCCATGGAGCGGGCTCCTGTTTTTGTAATGAATCGCCAGTGATAAAAAGGCGCGAGGTTCAGCGCCGGAGTCACTGCAGATTAAGCCTGAGAAATTGGTCAAACAATCCGATAATCGACTGAGTGTTCGTTTATCGAACAGATTGTTGTCAGCCTATCGGTTCGTGTTTTGATCGTTCCCACGCTCCGCGTGGGAATGCAGCCCGGGACGCTCCGCGTCCCTTTCAAAGGCCGGAACGCGGAGCGTCCCTAGAGGCGCTCCCACGCAGAGCGTGGGAACGATCATGCGCTGATACTCAAGTCGCATCCGCATGACTGACCATGCCTTTGATCACCACCGCCGTGGTGGCCAATGCCGCCGGAATCACCAACGCCGTCAGCACCTGCTCGAAATTCCAGCCCAACCCCAGCAACGTCGCGCCCATCCATGCCCCGAGAATCGCGCCAAAGCGGCCAATCCCCAGCATCCACGACACACCAGTCGCCCGCCCTTGGGTCGGATAAAACCGCGCCGCCAGTGACGGCATCGCCGATTGCGCACCGTTCACGCACATCCCCGCCACCAACACCAAGGTTGCCAGCAAGGTGATATTTCCAAGGCTCTGCCCTACCGCGTAGGCAAACACCCCGGCCAACAGGTAGAAAATGCCGATGACCTTGTGCGGATTGAAGCGGTCCATTGCCCATCCCACAGCCACCGCGCTCAAAACCCCGCCGAACTGGAACAATGCGCCAATGAAAGCGGCTTGTTCCATGCTCGCGCCGCTGTCACGCATCAGCGTCGGCAGCCAACTGGTCAGCAGGTAGACGATCACCAGGCCCATGAAATAGGTCAGCCACAGCAGCAAGGTGCCGGTGCTGTAAGTGCCGGAGAAGATCACCGCAAACACGTTGCGCGCCTTGACGGTCTTCTGTTCAGGCACGCTGAAACTGGAGGCTTGAGCGACGGTGACCGGATCAATCGGCGCCAGGGTCTTGCGCACCTTGTCGGTGCCACGGTTACGCACGACCAGGTAGCGCGCCGATTCCGGCAGCCAGAACAGCAGCACCACCGCGAGGATCAGCGGCAGGATCCCGCCAATCAGCAGCAGGCTGTGCCAGCCGAACGCCGGGATCAGCTTGGCGGAAATGAACCCGCCACCGGCCATGCCGAGGTTGAAACCGCAGAACATGCTGGTCACCAGCAGCGACTTTTTGCGCTCCGGGGTGTATTCCGAAAGCAGCGTGGTTGCGTTCGGCATCCCTGCGCCCAAGCCAAGGCCGGTCAAGAAGCGCAGCACCAGCAGTTGTTCGACGTTGGTGCTGTACGCCGACGCGAGACTGAAGGCCCCGAACAGAACCACGGCGCCGACGAGTACGACTTTTCGCCCGAAGCGGTCAGCCAACGGGCCGGAACCCAGTGCGCCGAAGACCATGCCGATCAACGCGGCACTCATCACCGGGCCGAGGCTGGCGCGGTCGATGCCCCAATCCTGCGACAGCGCCGGGGCAATGAAGCCCATCGCGGCGGTGTCGAGGCCGTCGAGGAAGACAATCAGGAAACACAGAATCACCACCCGCCATTGATAGCGCGAGATCGGTTGGGCATTGATGAAGGTCTGCACGTCGAGGCAGTTACCCACAGCGGACTGAGGCTGGTTCATTATTTTTATTCCACGCAAAAAACGCAGTCGAACGGCGGCCGGCCAAGGAGCGGCACGGTCACAAGAATAGAAGAGCTGGATCAGGCGTTGCGGGAAACCCGGCAACAGCGGTTGGAGCGGAGACAGTCGGGGAGCGTGCGCATGGTGAGTTGCCTCTTGTCATTATTATGGGGGTCGACAGTCCGGCGGGCTCATTCACATCAGCGCCGGATGACGCTGCCGCGACATTAATGATCCGGGGGTTTTAGCGTCAATTCGATAAACGCAACACTGTGCGTTTATCGAACAGCTTAATCAGGCAAATAATTGCGCACTGAGGTCGCGGCTGGCGCTGAGCAGGCCCGGCAGGAAGCGCTGCTCCAGCTCGGTACGGCTGACGCGGCCGGCGTGAGTGCTGACGTTGAGCGCCGCGACGACTTGGCCCGAGGCGTCGTAAACCGGCACAGCAATCGAGCGCAGGCCTTGTTCCAGTTCCTGATCGACGATGCACCAGCCCTGCTGCCGCACTTCCTGCAGGCATTCGAGCAACGCGTCGGGGGTGTGGATCGTGCGGCTGGTCTTGGCGACCAGTTCGGCGTGATCGAGATACTCACGCAGCGACGTATCGTCGAGCGCGGCCAGCAGAATCCGCCCCATCGACGTGCAATAAGCCGGCAGGCGCCCGCCCACCGACAGGTCCACCGAAATCAGCCGCTGCGTGGTTGCCGAACGCGCGATGTAGAGAATGTCGTCGCCCTCGAGCGTGGCCATGTTGCAGGCTTCGTGCAATTGCTCGCTCATGCGGTCGAGGTAGGGTTGCGCCGACACCGCCAGAGGCGTTGACGATAAGTAGGCGTGACCGAGGGTCAGCACTTTCGGCAGCAATGAATAGGTGCGGCCGTCGGTGGTGGCGTAGCCGAGTTTGATCAGCGTATGCAGGCAGCGCCGCACAGCCGCGCGGGGAATCTCGGTACGGTGGCTGATCTGCGCGATGGTCAGATGACGTTTGCGTTCCTGGAAGGCCTGGACCACGGCCAGACCACGGGCCAGCGAGGTCATGAAATCCGGGTCGCCCGTCAGCGCCTGAATCCGCTTGGCTGGCGAGGCGACAATCGGTGGCGCCACGGAGGTGAAGGAGTTGCGCATTTGATCGTTCATTTCCTGTCCTTATTTCCGGATACCGCACGGATCAATGGCTATACAAGCGACTGGCCAACAGATGCACAAGGGCTGGGACGCCAAGATTGGGCGATTATCGAACGACAGACCGATAATCGCAATGCAACCTACGCCGTAATCCGCACAACCGAGACGCTTGTGCAACTTCAGCAGCAAACTGAACCTTCTTAGTTGATCGACTAAATGGCGCCAAAAACAGATCGGTCAGTAAATAACGCTCGGCTTGCAGTTCAACTAGTAATAAAAGTTGCGAGTAACAAAACGATCACACATCCGGAACCGTTTTTAACTTGGCAAAGATAGTCATTCCCGAATCGACCGCTATAATGCACTCAGTGACAGCCTGTTTTAATCACCGAGGTTGCCACCCGCTGACGCGATGCCATCGCTGTCGGACCCGGCCAGCGCCTGACGTTCATTACTCATGCAACGCCAACGCTCGCTGAAACAGGAAACTGATGCTGCGTCAGTTTTAATCTGGTGCCGTAGCCGCCTGTAACACGGAAGTCTTGATCGCCCTGTCGATGACACCAGTGCCTGCACAGGCGTTGCGCACTCGACGGGGTCGCTCAATCGATCTGTTGCAGTGCGTTTCACCAGACATTCAACTCAAATCAAACAGGTAGCACTGTGACGAAAGACGAACTGCGCGCGGAACTTGAGCGCCAGGAACAACGTTACAAGGAAGTTTACGGCGGGGAAGTCACCACCTACGCCGCCCAGCCCGAACCAGAACGCAAAGCGTGGCGTAAACGCCCCACCGTTCAGGATCAGGTGTTCAAGCAGGAAATAGAAAAGATCGAAAAGGAACTCAAAGCCGAAGAGCCATGAGCCCCGCTGCTTGAATTCTTCGGGGGCAAGCGTGCGCACCGGTTACAAGCGCGGTGTATAGACCTTGCCTTGCGCGCCCGCTACCCGCGGGCAGCGGCTATCTCCCCGTCCTACAGGGTGAAGGGGAGCTTCCTACAGGTTTCACAGATATTTCAGACAAGCGTTTGAGCCTCCAATGCGCCGGCAAAAGCGACCTTAAAAAAAGCGCTTTCCCAATAAAATCAACAGGTTGAAAAACCCTGTGTGACGCTTGGTTTTAACGCGCTGCAACAAATTAAATCGAAGAAGATTGTTACCGACGAGCAGGTAGGGCATCGATTTCCAGTCTTTTCTGGCATAATCGCGCCCCCTTACGACCGGGTCAGAAAACCTTCATGATCGATTTATTCAGCGGACTGGATGCTTGGGTGCTTGTGAGCCTCTTGCTCGCCCTGACGTTTGTCCTCGCCTTCGAGTTCATCAATGGATTTCATGACACCGCTAACGCGGTAGCCACTGTTATCTACACCAAAGCCATGCCGCCTCACCTGGCGGTGTTCTTCTCCGGTGTGTTCAATTTCCTCGGCGTGCTGCTGGGTGGCGTTGGCGTGGCGTATGCCATTGTCCACTTGCTGCCGGTTGAGCTGCTGATCAATGTGAACACCGGCCATGGTCTGGCGATGGTGTTCTCGTTGCTCGCCGCGGCAATCGCCTGGAACCTTGGCACGTGGTACTTCGGTATCCCGGCGTCCAGCTCGCACACGCTGATCGGTTCGATCCTCGGTGTCGGCCTGGCCAACGCCCTGATCAACGACATTCCGTTGGCAGATGGCGTGAACTGGCAGAAAGCGATCGATATCGGCGCCTCGCTGGTGTTCTCGCCGATGGCCGGCTTCCTGATCGCCGCGCTGATCCTGATCGGCCTGAAATGGTGGCGCCCGCTGTCGAAGATGCACAAGACACCGGAACAGCGTCGCAAGATCGACGACAAGAAGCACCCACCGTTCTGGAACCGTCTGGTCCTGGTGATCTCGGCCATGGCCGTGAGCTTCGTACACGGTTCCAACGATGGCCAGAAAGGCATCGGCCTGATCATGCTGGTGCTGATCGGTATCGTTCCGGCGCAGTTCGTGCTCGACCTGAACAGCACCACCTATCAGATCGAACGCACCCGCGACGCGACCCTGCACCTGAGCCAGTTCTACCAGCGCAACGCCGATTCGCTGGGTGAATTCCTGGCCCTGGGCAAGAGCGTGGAAGGCGACCTGCCGGAGAAATTCCGCTGCAACCCGCAGCAGACCGAACCGACCATTTCCGCCCTGCTGCACACCCTCAAAGGTGTAGCGGACTACCATTCGCTGTCGTCCGATAGCCGCATCGAAGTGCGTCGTTACCTGCTGTGCCTGGACGACACTGCGAAGAAGGTGGGCAAGCTGCCTGGTCTGGAACCCCGTGAAAAGGCTGACCTCGACAAGCTGCGCAAAGACCTGACCACCACCACCGAATACGCGCCGTTCTGGGTGATTCTGGCGGTTGCACTGGCTCTGGGCCTGGGCACCATGGTCGGCTGGAAACGCGTTGTTCTGACCATTGGCGAGAAGATCGGCAAGCAAGGCATGACCTATTCCCAGGGCATGTCGGCGCAGATCACTACTGCCAGCCTTATCGGTATGGCCAACATCTTCAGCCTGCCGGTTTCCACCACTCACGTTCTGTCTTCGGGCGTGGCTGGCACCATGGTCGCCAACAAGAGCGGCCTGCAGGGTGGTACGGTGCGGACCATTCTGTTGGCTTGGGTGTTGACCTTGCCGGCGACTGTTGCGCTGTCGGCCGGGTTGTTCTGGCTGGCGTCGAAGGCGCTGGGTAGTTGATAGATAGCGGGACATGAGAAAGGCGCGATTCGAGAGGATCGCGCCTTTTTTTGTGTTTGGGGTTTTGGGGTTGGGATTGGGATTGGGATTGGGGGCATATCCGTTGCTGCGGGTTCCGCCCTTACGGCGAGTCACCTTTTCCAAACGCCGGAGTGCCGGCCCAGCGAAAAGGTAACCCAAAAGGCTTTGCCCCGGCGTACGGCACTTCGCTGAGGCTCAGTGTTCCCTCGCTACGGTGTCCATCCGGGGGCATCGCCTACGGTTTGCTTCGCTGCACCTCCTCTCGATGTATGCGGCTACGCCGCACGGCGCTGCGCGCCTACCCCCGGATGAACACCTACGCTCGGCCTGCCGATGGGGCAAAAGATCAAAAACCAAAGCCAAAGCCAGATCAAAAGCCCCTCACCCTAGCCCTCTCCCAGAGGGAGAGGGGACTGACCGAGGTGTTTGGGGAAGGTACGCCGACGTGCGATACCGCGTTGAACTCAGATCTTGAAAAGCCCAGAAATCGGCCCCCTCTCCCTCCGGGAGAGGGCTGGGGTGAGGGGCAGCAACAACGCAAATCAAAAGCCGAACACCCGTGCTCTTCACCACTCAATAGGCCGAGTGTCAGCTCGCCTGCTCTTGATCTTGATCCACGGGCGACGTCGGAAGGCTGAGTGGAGGGATTGATCCGGGCGTGGGAGCGCAGCGACCGTTTGGCGCAGCCAAACACAGCGAGAGGAGGTGCAGCGAAGCAAACCGTAGGCGCTGCGCCCGGATCAATCCCGGAGCGAAGGAACCCCGAGCCCCAGCGAGCGGGCCGCACGTAGGAGCAAGCCTTTTTGGTTACTTTTTTCTGGGCCGGCATTCCGGGCGTCTGGAAAAAGTGACCCGCCGTAAGGGCGGAACCAAAATCAGCAACACCCGAAGCAACGGATATTCACACAAAACAACCCCAAACCTGGTCGGCCCAAAGGCCGCCAAGACACAAAAAAAAAGGGGCAACCGAAGTCGCCCCAAAATGCCTTGCGTGCTCATCAATCCAGAAGAATCACTTCTTGCGCTTATTCGCATCCTTCCAGATAAAAAATCCAAACCCTGCAAAAAACAGAACCATCAGCCCTACAGTCAGGACCCCGGCAAACACCACGTTATCGAAAAACATGACTGGCCTCCTGGCCCCTGCTCTGCTGCGATGGACCTAAGTTACCAAACACACAGACGCACAAATTGACCGGGATCAATACCAGCAAGGAAGGGAGATAAAGGAGGGAAAACAACTGACCTGCATCAACGGATGCAGGGGAGATCAACGCTTTTTCGGCTTGTTCTTCGACTTTTTCTTTGCTTTGCCCAACGGCATCGCCTGCTCGAAAGCCTGGCGCACCTCATTCAGGCGCTTCTCTTTAATGTCATGCACGCGCTTGGCGCGTTCAGTGCTGAGGTCAATCAGTTTGTCGTCTTGGCTCATGGCGTTCGGAACATCGCTTGAAAGAATCACAACTGCCAAAATCACCGGCAGGACTGCGCCAATAATGCAGCTTCAGGCCGGCGCTGACCAGCCGGCTAGCCACACGCGGTAAAACGCCTCAGATCTCGATATCGACCCACAAGCCCTGACGCGGCTGATCTTCCATCAGCGGCACCACCGGCACAGTGTTGTCGGCATTCAACTCGGTACCCGGCACGGCCAGATGTTCTTCCGGGTCTTCATCGGCTTCGCGACGGCGACGATCACGCTCTTGCTGACGGCGCTGTTCCTCACGCGCCAGCAGTCGATCCTCTTCCGGATCGCGCTTTTGCAGATCGATCGTACTTTCGTTGGAGCTTTCCTGCACCGGCACCACCGGAGGAATGTCCGGCCGCTGGCGGATCGGATCCTGCTGGGAAGTGATCGGCACAGCGCTCAGGGGGAGCATCGGTGGCAACATATAAAGGGTCTCCTGTCTGCAGGCTATCGGCTGCGGCAAAGGCGCCTTGAGCCGTCGGTCGCAAACTTGTGACCGGGTTGGCACTGTAGGAGCTGCCGCAGGCTGCGATCTTTTAATGGGACAACACGGATTCCAAGTGTTCCCCCAAGATCAAAAGATCGCAGCCTTCGGCAGCTCCTACCCAGTAATCTTTGGCCCTGAAGCCCTGATTCCGTTAAGATAGCCCGCTTTTTCAAGGTGGGAGTCAGGCAGCATGGCGCAGCAGTATCAACCGGGGCAACGCTGGATCAGTGACAGCGAAGCAGAGCTTGGTTTAGGCACCGTTCTGGCACAGGACGGCCGCTTGTTGACCGTGCTTTACCCGGCCACTGGCGAAACCCGCCAGTACGCGCTACGGAATGCGCCCCTGACCCGCGTGCGATTCTCGCCGGGTGACAGCATCACCCACTTCGAAGGCTGGAAGATGACCGTGCAGCAAGTCGACGATGTCGACGGGCTGATGGTCTATCACGGTCTCAACGGGCAGAACGAAGCCGTCACCCTGCCGGAAACCCAGCTGTCGAACTTCATTCAGTTCCGTCTGGCCAGCGACCGTCTGTTCGCCGGGCAGATCGATCCGTTGGCGTGGTTCTCGCTGCGTTACAACACCCTCGAACACACCAGCCGCCAGTTGCAATCTTCGCTCTGGGGCCTGGGTGGCGTGCGTGCGCAACCGATCGCGCACCAATTGCACATCGCCCGTGAAGTCGCCGACCGTATCGCGCCACGCGTATTGCTGGCGGACGAAGTAGGTCTGGGGAAAACCATCGAGGCCGGTCTGGTGATCCATCGCCAACTGCTCTCGGGCCGCGCCAACCGCGTGCTGATCCTCGTTCCGGAAAACCTCCAGCACCAGTGGCTGGTGGAGATGCGTCGTCGCTTCAACCTGCAGGTCGCGCTGTTCGACGAAGAACGCTTCATCGAGAGCGATGCCAGCAACCCGTTCGAAGACACCCAGCTTGCACTGGTGGCCTTGGAATGGCTGGTCGACGACGAGAAGGCGCAAGACGCGCTGTTCGCTGCCGGCTGGGATCTGCTGGTGGTCGACGAAGCGCACCACCTGGTCTGGCACGAAGAAAAAGCCAGCCCGGAATACACCTTGGTCGAGCAACTGGCTGAAACCATCCCGGGCGTGCTGCTGCTCACCGCCACCCCGGAACAACTCGGTCAGGACAGCCACTTCGCCCGTCTGCGCCTGCTCGATCCAAACCGTTTCCACGACCTGGCCGCCTTCCGCGCCGAGAGCGACAACTATCGCCCGGTGGCCGAAGCCGTTCAGGAACTGCTCGACAAGGGCCGTCTCTCGGCCAAAGCACACAAAACCATTCAGGGTTTCCTCGGCAACGAAGGCGAAGCGCTGCTGACTGCGGTCAACGATGGTGACACCGAAGCCAGCGCCCGCCTCGTACGCGAACTGCTCGATCGCCACGGCACCGGCCGCGTGCTGTTCCGTAACACCCGCGCTGCCGTGCAGGGTTTCCCGGAGCGCAAACTGCACCCGTACCCGCTGCCGTGCCCGGATGAATACCTCGAACTGCCGCTGGGCGAACACGCCGAGTTGTATCCGGAAGTCAGCTTCCAGGCGCAACCGGACGCCAGCGAAGAAGAACGCTGGTGGAAATTCGACCCGCGTGTCGAGTGGCTGATCGATCAGCTGAAAATGCTCAAGCGCACCAAAGTGCTGGTGATCTGCGCCCACGCCGAAACCGCGATGGACCTGGAAGACGCCCTGCGCGTGCGTTCCGGCATCCCGGCCACGGTGTTCCACGAAGGCATGAACATCCTTGAGCGTGACCGCGCCGCCGCGTACTTCGCCGATGAAGAGTTCGGCGCGCAAGTGCTGATCTGCTCGGAAATCGGCAGTGAAGGTCGCAACTTCCAGTTCGCTCACCACTTGGTGCTGTTCGATCTGCCGTCGCACCCGGATTTGCTCGAGCAGCGGATCGGTCGTCTCGACCGGATCGGCCAGAAGCACATCATCGAACTGCACGTGCCGTACCTGGAAACCAGCCCGCAAGAGCGCCTGTTCCAGTGGTACCACGAAGCGCTGAACGCGTTCCTCAATACCTGCCCGACCGGCAACGCCTTGCAGCACCAGTTCGGCCCACGCCTGCTGCCGCTGCTCGAAGAAGCCGATGACAGTGAGTGGCAAGCGCTGATCGACGAAGCGCGCAGCGAGCGCGAGCGTCTGGAAGCCGAGTTGCACACTGGCCGCGACCGTCTGCTGGAGCTCAACTCCGGCGGCGCCGGCGAAGGTGAAGCGCTGGTCGAGGACATCCTTGAGCAAGACGATCAGTTCGCCCTGCCGATCTACATGGAAACTCTGTTCGACGCGTTCGGCATCGACAGCGAAGACCATTCGGAAAACGCCCTGATCCTCAAGCCGAGCGAGAAGATGCTCGACGCCAGTTTCCCGCTGGGCGACGACGAAGGCGTGACCATCACCTACGACCGTAACCAGGCGCTGTCGCGCGAGGACATGCAGTTCATCACCTGGGAACACCCGATGGTGCAGGGCGGCATGGACCTGGTGCTGTCCGGTTCGATGGGCAACACCGCCGTCGCGCTGATCAAGAACAAGGCGTTGAAGCCGGGCACCGTGCTGCTCGAATTGCTCTACGTCAGCGAAGTGGTTGCCCCGCGCTCGCTGCAACTGGGCCGTTACCTGCCGCCGGCCGCCCTGCGCTGCCTGCTTGATGCCAATGGTAACGACCTGTCGCCACGCGTCTCGTTTGAAACACTGAACGATCAACTGGAAAGCGTGCCGCGTGCCAGCGCCAACAAGTTCATCCAGGCGCAGCGCGATCAGCTGACGCCACGGATCAACGCCGGCGAGGACAAGATTGCCCCGCGTCACGCCGAACGCGTGGCCGAGGCCCGTCGCCGTCTGGCGGCCGACACCGACGAAGAACTGGCGCGCCTGACCGCGTTGCAAGCGGTCAACCCGACTGTACGTGACAGCGAACTGGTGGCGTTGCGTGAACAGCGCGAGCAGGGTCTGGCGATGCTGGATAAAGCGGCGTTGCGTCTGGAAGCGATTCGGGTGTTGGTGGCGGGCTAAACCGCCCCGCTCCAGCGCTGAAAACAACAAGGCCCGCAGTGATGCGGGCCTTTTTGTTTGCCTGTGATTTAGATCGTTCCCACGCTCTGCGTGGGAATGCCTCAAGGGACGCTCCGCGTTCCAGCTCCGGAAAGGGACGCAGAGCGTCCCGGGCTGCGTTCCCACGCAGAGCGTGGGAACGATCATCATGCCGTCGCTACTGCAACCTCTGGCTCAACCACAGCAACCAGCCCCTCCTTCATCCGCTGCGCATCCCGGACAAAACACCGCGCCGCCAGAAACAGAAACACCATGGTCAAAAACAGCGCCACCGGAATCAGGTACATCGCGTCATGCAGCCCGACGGCTTTGAACGCCTCGGTCATCTGCTCAGCCCCCGCCGCCAGCATCGCCGTGTGCGCGAAATGATCCGACAAGCCACCGACCACCACCGGCCCCAAACCACCACCCAGCAAATACAACCCGGCAAAGAACAACGCCATCGCCGTCGCCCGCAAACGCGGTTCGACCACATCCTGAATCGCCGTATAAACACAGGTATAAAAGTTGTAGGCAAACAGCCAACCAACACTGAACACCGCGACAAACACACCAATCTCAATGCGCCCGGAATGCAGGGCCCACGCCGTGCACAGGGTCGAAATGATCAGACTGAACGCGGCAAACAACAGCCGCCCGTTGGCCACGCGCTGGTGAATCTTGTCGGCGATCCAGCCACCGAGCGTCAAACCGACCAGCCCGGTTACCCCGACAATTACCCCCGTGGCCACGGCCGCTTCCTGCAATGGCATGAGGAAATAGCGTTGCAGCATCGGCACCAGAAACGAGTTGCAGGCATAGGTGGCGAAGTTGAAGCACAACCCGGCCATCACCAGCCACAGAAAGGTCGGCACCGCCAGAATCCGCCGGATCGGCCTGTCCACTTTCTCTTGCGAAACCTGCACGGTCTCCGCTGCGCCGCGCTTCGGCTCTTTGATAAAGAACATGAAAATCGCCAGAAGCAGACCCGGCACCGCTGCAATAAAGAACGGCGCGCGCCAGCTGTCGAACGCCTTGACCATCGCGCCGATGGTGAAGAACGCCAGCAACAGGCCCAGCGGCAGACCGAGCATGAAAATGCCCATGGCCCGCGCCCGACGGTGCGCCGGAAACAGGTCACCGATCAGCGAGTTGGCCGCCGGCGCATAACTGGCCTCGCCGATGCCGATGCCCATGCGCACGATCAGAAAGCTCCAGAAACTGCCGACCAGGCCGTTGACCGCCGTCAGTGCACTCCACGTCGCCAGACCCCAGCCCATCAGTTTGCTGCGCGAACCGGTGTCGGCCATGCGCCCCAGCGGCAGGCCGGCGATGGCATAAACGATGGTGAACGCGGTGCCGACGATCCCCAGCTGGAAATCGCTGAGGTGCCATTCCATGCGGATCGGCTCGATGATGATCGCCGGAATGGTGCGGTCGAAGAAATTGAACAGGTTGGCGAGGAACAGCAGGAACAGAATGCGCCAGGCATTCGCCGCTTGGGTCGAGTTCTGCATGGGTCCGTCTCTTTATTGTTATGGGGCTTCACTGCCAACGCATCCGAGCCCGGAACCTGCAATCTAGTCAGCCCGTCGGGACCTGTCTGTGATCATTCGTCTGCCTGATATCGGGCCATGGCACTGTAACGAAACGTAAGCCTTTGATAAGTCAGCGATCCCCCGAAAACCGGGGCTTTTGCGGCAAAACCTTGCCACAAAAAAATAGTTTCGCGCCCCCCTTCCCAAGTCTGCGGCAAAGCCTAGAATGGCCGCCGGATCCGTCCGGATCTTTCGATCAATCCCTTTGATACCCTCGCCCATGTCCGAAGTCAGTCCGTGTCTGAATTGCGGTGCCTGCTGTTCCCATTTTCGCGTGTCTTTTTTCTGGGGTGAATGCGCTTCCTCCGGTGGTACGGTGCCTGATGAACTGGTCACGCAGATCAGCCCGAGCCGGGTGGCGATGAACGGTACCGACTGCAAATCGCCGCGTTGCACGGCATTGGTCGGTGAAGTCGGCAGCGAGGTGAAGTGCTCGATTTACGAACAACGCTCCAGCCCGTGTCGTGAATTCGAATCGTCTTGGGAAAACGGCGAACAGAATGTCGATTGCGACAAGGCTCGTGCACGCTTCGGCTTGCCGCCGCTGCAACCGGACTGGGCGCAAATCCCTTTCGAACAGAGCGCTTGAGCCTTTAGCGCCAATCGCTATGAGGCTAATGACGAAATCATTAGCGCCAATGTGCCACTACCGCTTGCTCTCTGAAAACCGCCTCTATACTCCAGACATTCGCCTGCGTTCATCACGCAGTCAGGACGACTTCAGAGACGGGGCATGCTATGGAGTGGCTTGGTTTGCAGTTTGTTACCGAGCTGCCGGAGAGCGGGCAGGTCATTCTCAATTGCACTCATAATCCCTTGCTGGTGCTGGTGGCCTATCTGGTCGCTTGCGCGGCAAGCTTTGCCACCCTCGACATGGCCGAACGGGTGGGCCACGCGGAAGATCCCGGCTCGCAGCGCGTCTGGCGCTGGATCGGCGCAACCTGCCTGGCCGGCGGCATCTGGGCGATGCATTTCATCGGCATGCTGGCATTCCAGGCGCCGATCGAAATCCAGTACGACCTCGCCATTACCCTGTTCTCCCTGCTGATCGCCCTCCTCGCCTCCTGGCTGGCAATGCACACGTTGAGCGAGCCGCAACCGAGCCTGACTCAATACCTGAAAACCGCCATTGTCATCGGCCTCGGCATTGCCGGCATGCACTATGTCGGCATGGCAGCAATGCAATCGGCCGCAACCGCTTATTACCAACCGCTGCTGTTCTGCCTGTCGGTGGTGATTGCCATCGGCGCCAGTTTCGCCGCATTGTCGGTGGCCGGTTACTTGCGCGAAGGCAGCGGTTTGTCTCATCAGATGCTCAAGTACACCGCCGCGCTGATTCTCGGTGCCGGGATCATCAGCATGCATTTCACCGGGATGGCGGCGCTGAACCTGGTCTTGCCGGCAAACAGTCTGCCGTCGATTGCCACCGGAACCAGCCACCTGCAATTAGGCCTCACGGTCGCGCTGATTACCTTGCTGATCCTTGGCAGCGCGGTCAGCGCGGCACTGGCCGACAAGAAACTGCAAAACAAGGAGCACGACCTGCGCCGGGTCAATGCCCTGCTCAGCCAGCTCGATCAAGCGCGCATGTCGCTGCAACAAGTGGCCAACTACGATGCCCTGACCAACCTGATCAACCGACGCGGGTTCAACCAGATCTTCGCCGAGAAACTCAGCCAGAAAACCAGCGAAGGCGGCATGCTCGCGGTGATGTTTCTCGACATCGACCACTTCAAGCGGATCAACGACAGCCTCGGCCATGACGCCGGTGACGAACTGCTCAAAGTCATCGCCCAGCACATCAAAGGCTCGGTGCGCAGCCATGAAGACGTGGTCGCGCGTTTCGGCGGCGACGAGTTCTGCATCCTCATCAACCTGCATGACCGCGAAGAAGCCCGCAATATGGCCCAACGCATCATGCTCAAAATGAAGGAGCCGATCGAGTTGGCCGGACGCCGCATGGTGATGACCACCAGCATCGGCATCAGTCTGTTTCCGGAAGACGGCAGCACCTGCGAAGAACTGCTCAAGCACGCCGATCTGGCGTTGTATCAATCCAAAGGCGCGGGACGTAATGGCCTGCACTTTTTCAGTTCCAACCTCAAGACCCGCGCCAGCTTCGAGCTGCAACTGGAAGAAGAACTGCGCCATGCCCTACGCGAAGAAAACGGCCTGACACTGTATTACCAACCGATCTTCGAACTGAAAACCGGCCGTGTCACCAAACTTGAAGCACTGATTCGCTGGCAGCATCCGCTGCACGGCTTGCTGACCCCGGATCGTTTTATCACCATCGCCGAAAACAACGGCCTGATCGCCGAACTGGACAACTGGGTGCTGCGCCGGGCCTGCAAGGATCTGGGTGAATTGTCGCGCCATGGCTGCGATGAACTGAAAATCGCCTGGAACTGCTCACCGCTGAATCTTGGCCGCGAAGAGCTGGCCATCGAGATCGAAAACGCTTTGCGCACTGCCGGAGTGGCACCGGAACGGCTGGAACTGGAAGTCACCGAGAATGCGCTGATGGGCAATATCGCCAACACCCTGGTGTTGCTGCGGCAGATCCGCGCGCTCGGCGTATCGCTGTCGATCGACGACTTCGGCACCGGCTATTCGTCGCTGGCTTACCTCAAGCGCCTGCCGCTCAACACCTTGAAGATCGACCGCTCGTTCATCCTCGACATTCCCACGGCGACCGCCGACATGGAGATCGTCCAGGCGATCATCGTCATGGCGCACACCCTGCATTTGCAAGTGGTCACCGAAGGCGTGGAAAGCCTGGAACAGTACGAATTCCTTGAACGCTCGGGCTGCGACTTCATTCAGGGTTACCTGCTCAGCCGTCCGGTGCCGCTGGACGAACTGCGCCCGGTACTGGAAGAAATCAATCAGCGCAAACACTCACACGCGGTCAATCCGTTGATTCTGGCGCGCGGTACATTTGCACCAGTGTCGCTGGATCCTGCGCCAAAAAGCCCTGCGCCCCATGCAGGCGCATCAATTGTGCGGCCAATCCGCTGATCGGCGTCGCCGAGCCTTGTTCGCGGGAAAATTTCACGGCGGTATCGAGATCCTTGAGCAGCGTGCGCACGTGCCACTTGATCGGTTCGAAACGGCTTTCGGCCATTTGCGGCGCAAGAATCTGCAACGGTTTCGAATCGGCGAAACCGCCAGCCAAGGCTTCGGCGATCAGCCTGGCATCGACGCCGGCCTGCTCGGCCAGCGCCACCACTTCGGCGATCACTAGCGCATTGCAGGCGACGATCATCTGGTTGCAGGCCTTGGTCACTTGCCCGGCGCCGATGCCGCCCATGTGCGTGACGCGCTGACCGAGGTTGAGCAACACCGGGCGCACGCGCTCAAGGTCTGCCACCTCGCCACCGACCATGATTGCCAGGCTGCCCGCCTCGGCACCGACTACACCGCCGGACACCGGGGAGTCCAGCCAGCTCATCCCCGTTTTCTGCGCCAGCGCGGTCGCCATCTCCCGAGTAGCAGTCGGCTCAAGGCTGGAAAAATCCACCAGCAACTGGCCGCGCTTTGCCCCGGCAGCAATGCCATCGGCGCCAAACACCACTTCGCGCACGACCGCCGTATCGGCCAGACACAACATCACCACGTCGGCGTGTGCGCACAGTTCAGCGGCGGTCGCCACCTGCCGGGCACCGGCCTCGACCAGTGGCGCGCACTTGGCCGGGTTGCGATTCCACACGGTCAGCGGGTAACCCGCGGCCAACAGACGCCGACACATGGGCAGCCCCATCAGACCGATTCCGGCGAACCCCAACGAAGGTAGCGTTGACATCATTTTGCCTCTTTTCGATTAAAGATCGCCGAATAATGGCCGATTCATCAACGATCAGGAAAGGATTCCCCCCAGCGACAGTCAGGCCAAAACCCTGATGCTCGGGCTCAATTCGCGCAATTAAAAGACGCGAGATCTTATTCCGTGAGGTTCGTAGGCAAAGGCCTGCGAGCCGACCCAGTCCAGGTATATGGCGCACAATGACTTCTAAAAACAATCCCGCCCCAGCGGTATCCGATCTGACGTTGAGCCCCGCCGCGAACAGCCCGTCATCGTCGAAGCCATCGGTCCCGTCGCGCCCGCTGTCGACCCAGCAATACCTGTACTTCACCGAAACCAACACCGACCGCATCCTCGACAACCTCGACGGCCTGCGTGATCTGGTGTTCCCGCGCCCACCGCACCTGGAAGGCGACAACGAACAGCACAACGACCAGGAATTCCCCTCGGTGTGTCTGATCGGCCTCGGTCGCTGCGGCTCGAACATCGCCCTTGATGTCGCGGAGCTGGTGTACAACGCGCGCAAGTTCTACCTCAACGAATTCAACAACGAAGATCGCCCGGCGGATCGCCGACTGGCCGACAAGGGCTACAGCCCGGCCCAGTGGATCAAGAACAACCTGCGCATCGGCCCGAACAAATCGACCAAACCGGTGTTTCTGGTCGAACCGCTGGTGATGCTCGGCGACCTCGACAAGGACATCGCCGGGCGCATTCGCTTCTCGCGCAAGGGCGAAAAAAGCGGCTTCCTGCGCGACTACAGCAAAATGAAGATCATGGACTTGTCCGAAGTCCACGCTGGTGGCGCCGGTAACGCGCCGATCCTCGGCCAGTATCTGGCGAAGATCATCCTCAACAAGGACACCCAGCGCTTCTCCAGCCCAGACTGGAAAATGATCCACTCGTACCTGATCGACAGCTGTGGCATCAAGGCCAACCAGTCGCGCCTGTACTTCTCGATCTTCAGTGCCGGCGGCGGTACCGGTTCCGGCATGGCCTCGGAATTCGGTCTGGCCCAGCAGCACTCGTACATGAACAAGACGTTCGACACCAAGCCGATGGACGAACATGACGGCAAGAGCGGCCACTCGTTCGTGTTCGAGCCGATCTTCACCAGCGGTATCTGCGTGCTGCCGAACATTTCCGATCATCGCAGCGAAATGTCCGAGGCGCTGCACATCAACGCCGGTCGCCTGCTGTGCAAATATCTGTCGGAAGAATGGGATTTCTCCTACAACTTCGCCAACGAAGACAGCAGCGAAGCCAGCGTCATGGGGCGTATCCGCCCATGGAACGCGATGATGCTGATCTCCAACGACATCATGCGTTACGCCGAAGAGAGCGATGACGGCAACATCCAGAACATTGATGTCAATGCGATGGAAAAGCACGCCAACCAGTACATCTCGCAGCAGATCTTCAACATTCTGACGGCGCAGGCAGTCACCACTGACTACGACCAGAACTACTTCCGCCGCGCCGGCATCGACATCGGCGAAACCATTCGCCTCGACGCCAACGACCTGTTCATGAGTCTGGCCGGCCCGGTGGCGATTGCTTACGCCGAATCGGTGGTGCCGGAAACGCCACCGCCGAGCAGCGACAAGTTCAAGGTGTTCGATAAAGAGCCGCAGCGTCTGAACATCGATGATCTGTTCTTCCGCTCGATCGACCTGCCGCACTTCAACAAAGTGACCCAGGCGATCGAAGGCATCAGTCTGTTGCCGATCGAGTCCAAGCGTTATCGCGCTTCGCTTGAGCAGTACAAGAATTCCGGCTACGACGCCGCCGCCCTGCACGACCTGCACTTCTTCAAGAACTGCTCGTCGGTGGTCTCGATTGTCTCGCTGCCGAAAGACTACAAACTGTCGTACATGGACCTGAACCGGTTGAAGACCCACCTCAACAGCCTGTTCCCCAACACCACGCTCAAACGCTATGCGCTGGTGATCGGCGCCTCGGCCAATCTGTCGTTGACCACGCTGATTGCGAAGAGCCCGTGCCTGTCGGATGACTTCCTGACTTTGATCGTCGCGTTCATCAAGCGTTGCTTCGCGAAGAATCCTTACCGTTTTGACGAGACCCTGGACAACTCGATCCTCGATTTCATCATCAACGAGGAGTTCGACGAAGACCGCATCGACGACCTGCTCAACGAGTTCGAGAACCCGGCGAAGATCCTCGATACCAACTGGTACGCGATCAAGCCGATGTACGAGAAGAAGTACCGTGAGCTGATCAACGACAAAGAGAAGTTTGTCTCGATCAATGACATTCGCCTGTCGCGCGATTGTGTGAAGAAGTCGATCAAGTATTTGCGCGAGATCTACCGTCACCGGATTGGCAAGACCAAGGTTATTTCCCTCAATAACCATACCGGCAAGTCGTTCTCGGTCTGATCCAGGATCGAGTCGCGGCAATCGCGAGCAGGCTCTTTCCTACAATTGGAATGCGTTCCCCTGTAGGAGTGAGCCTGCTCGCGATGAGGCCTTTTCAGACGAAAGAAATCTCGAATCCAACATCCAGAAACAATTAAGCAGCCGTTAGGCTGCTTACTAAACTGTTCCCGTTACGTTTACGTCACCGTGATGCCACCCGCGCTTGTGGTGTTTCTCTACGGCAACGTGCCATCACGCTACTCCGCTACACACTTTTCGCTGACGACCGGCCGCACCATCAAGGTGCAGCGTCAGAAGCGACTGCCCTTTCCTGGATCAGAATCCACGGTGAAACCACCACCGCCCACAACGCCGGATCACGCTCGAAGAGATCCAGCGCCCGCGTTTCAGACAGCTTGGCGACTTTGTCTTGGGCCAGCCAGGCAGCCACTTTCTCGCCATCATCCGATGCCACGGCCTCGGCGGCAGCGATCAGATCCAGCGCAGGGTCGACCCACAATAGGGCACCCTTGGCGAAGAACGGCTCCAACTCCTTCCAGGTAATAGATGCGGTTTCACCAAGCAGCTTGGCATAGAGGGTGCTAGGTTCTTGATTCATGGGCGCTGTCCGGAAAAGAAATCGACGCGAATGATAACGTTGGTGGTCCGCTAGCAAAACCCGGTTGCAAATGGCTGTACCGAACGAAAAGAGCAGGAACGCCAAGGAATGCTGCTGATTGGGATATATGCCCACGAACGCCCCGCCGCAATTCTGTCTTTTTCATTCAAAAACGCGACACCCCCAAGTTTTGCCCCTCGGCGCCCGCTTCCCAGGCTGACAACCGGCGCTCTACACTGTACCGGTACAGTTGCCGGGGGCATTTCCGGAGGGTATCGCAAAGATATCTGACCCGGTTCTGCTGCTACGGCGCCAGAACTCAAAAAAATTACAACAGTAAGAGTGGAGCACTATGACTAAGGCTACTAAGCAGATTTCCAAACTGTTTGCCGCTATGGTTCTGGCCGGGGTTGCCAGCCATTCGTTCGCAGCTGACACCATCAAAATCGGTATCGCCGGCCCTAAAACCGGTCCAGTAGCCCAGTACGGCGACATGCAGTTCAGTGGCGCAAAAATGGCCATTGAGCAAATCAACGCCAAGGGCGGCGTCGACGGCAAGAAACTCGAAGCCGTTGAATACGACGATGCCTGCGATCCGAAACAAGCGGTAGCCGTTGCGAACAAGGTCGTCAACGACGGCGTCAAGTTCGTGGTCGGTCACCTGTGCTCCAGCTCCACTCAGCCAGCTTCGGACATCTACGAAGACGAAGGCGTGATCATGATCACCCCGGCTGCCACCAGCCCGGACATCACCGCCCGTGGTTACAAAATGGTCTTCCGCACCATCGGTCTGGACAGCGCCCAGGGCCCTGCCGCCGGTAACTACATTGCTGACCATGTGAAACCGAAAATTGTCGGCGTGCTGCACGACAAGCAGCAATACGGTGAAGGCATCGCCACCGCGGTGAAATCGACCCTCGAGAAGAAAGGCACCAAGGTTGCCGTGTTTGAAGGCGTCAACGCCGGCGACAAAGACTTCTCGGCGATCATCGCCAAGCTCAAGCAAGCCAACGTCGATTTCGTCTACTACGGCGGCTACCACCCGGAGCTGGGTCTGATCCTGCGTCAAGCCCAGGAAAAAGGCCTGAAAGCCAAGTTCATGGGTCCGGAAGGCGTGGGTAACGACTCGATCACCCAGATCGCCAAGGACGCGTCCGAAGGCCTGCTGGTGACGCTGCCGAAATCCTTCGACCAGGATCCAGCCAACATCGCCCTGGCCGATGCTTTCAAAGCGAAGAAAGAAGACCCGAGCGGTCCGTTCGTGTTCCCGTCCTACTCGGCGGTTGAAGTGATTGCCGAAGGCATCAAGGCAGCCAAGTCCGAAGACGCGACCAAAGTGGCTGAAGCCATTCACGCCGGTACCTTCAAGACCCCGACTGGCGACCTGAGCTTCGATGCCAAGGGCGACCTCAAAGACTTCAAATTCGTGGTCTACGAGTGGCACAACGGCAAGCCTAAAACTGAAGTATCGCCTCAGTAAGGCGCTGCCTGACTGACTGCCAATAAAGCCCACGGCGTGCCGTGGGCTTTGTTTTACGAATGTAATGGGCCGCGCTGGCGTGATCCGCCAGTCTCCCCACCTGAAAATCTCAAAACCGTCATCAGCGGTTCGCTGGCAAAACCCGGATTCGAAGTGGATAAAGATCCACGGGGCCGGGCGGGAAAATGACTCCACCAGTGAAATGCGTATCAGGTTTTTAGGAGCGCTGTAATGCCTGACATCTATCACTTCTTCCAACAGCTGGTTAACGGCCTGAACGTTGGCAGCATGTATGCCTTGATCGCCATCGGCTACACGATGGTTTACGGCATCATTGGAATGATCAACTTCGCCCACGGCGAGGTGTACATGATCGGCTCCTACGTGGCGTTCATCGCCATCGCCGGGTTGACCATGATGGGACTCGACAGTGTCCCGCTGTTGATGACTGCGGCGTTCATCGCCAGCATCGTCGTCACCAGTTCCTACGGTTACAGCATCGAACGCATTGCCTACCGCCCCCTGCGCGGCAGCAACCGTCTGATCCCGCTGATTTCCGCGATCGGTATGTCGATCTTCCTGCAGAACACGGTTCTGCTGGCGCAAGACTCCAAGGACAAAGCTATCCCCAACCTGATTCCGGGCAACCTTGCCTTCGGCCCAGGTGGCGCACAAGAAGTGCTGATTTCCTACATGCAAATCGTGGTGTTCGTGGTGACGCTGATCGCCATGCTCGGCCTGACACTGTTCATCTCCCGCTCTCGCCTGGGTCGCGCCTGCCGCGCCTGCGCCGAAGACATCAAGATGGCCAACCTGCTCGGCATCAACACCAACAACATCATCGCCCTGACCTTCGTCATTGGTGCCGCGCTGGCAGCCGTTGCGGCTGTACTGCTGAGCATGCAATACGGGGTGATCAATCCGAACGCCGGTTTCCTCGTCGGCCTCAAAGCCTTCACCGCTGCGGTACTCGGCGGTATCGGCAGCATCCCCGGCGCCATGCTCGGCGGGTTGGTGCTTGGGGTGGCGGAAGCGTTTGGCGCCGATATCTTCGGCGACCAGTACAAGGACGTCGTGGCTTTCGGCTTGTTGGTTCTGGTGCTGTTGTTCCGTCCGACCGGCATTCTGGGCCGTCCGGAGGTTGAGAAAGTATGACTAGGAATCTTAAACAGGCGCTGTTCAGCGCTTTGCTGGTGTGGGCCGTGGCCTACCCGGTACTCGGTCTGAAACTGACCATCGTCGGCATCAACCTGGAAGTGCACAACACCAGCCCGACCGTGCTGGCGACCATCGCCATCTGTTCGGTGCTGATGTTCCTGCGGGTGCTGTTCAATCAGCAGATCAGCAAGGCCTGGCGTTCATCGCCGGGTCTGCCGCTGATCCCGGCCAAAGCGAGCAACTTCCTCACACTGCCAACCACCCAGCGCTATTTCATCATTGCGCTGATCCTGGTGGCGCTGGTGTGGCCGTTCTTCGGTTCCCGTGGCGCGGTGGACATCGCGACGCTGATCCTGATCTACGTGATGCTCGGCCTGGGCCTGAACATCGTCGTCGGTCTGGCCGGTCTGCTCGACCTCGGTTACGTCGGCTTCTACGCCGTTGGCGCCTACAGCTACGCGCTGCTGTCGCACTACTACGGCCTGAGCTTCTGGATCTGCCTGCCGATTGCCGGCCTGATGGCGGCGACGTTCGGCTTCCTGCTGGGCTTCCCGGTGTTGCGTCTGCGCGGTGACTATCTGGCGATCGTGACCCTCGGCTTCGGGGAGATCATCCGTCTGTTCCTGCGTAACCTGACCGACATTACCGGTGGTCCGAACGGCATCAGCAACATCGAGAAACCGACGTTCTTCGGCCTGACCTTCGAACGCAAGGCCGCGGAAGGCATGCAAACCTTCCACGAGTATTTCGGCCTGCAATACAACTCGATCAACAAGGTGATCTTCCTTTACCTGGTTGCCCTGTTGCTGGCGCTGGCGGCGCTATTCGTCATCAACCGCCTGCTGCGCATGCCGATCGGCCGTGCGTGGGAAGCGCTGCGTGAGGACGAAATCGCTTGCCGCGCACTGGGTCTGAATCCAACGATCATCAAGCTGTCCGCGTTCACCCTCGGTGCTGCGTTTGCCGGTTTCGCCGGTAGCTTCTTCGCTGCGCGTCAGGGGCTGGTGACGCCGGAATCGTTCACCTTCATCGAGTCGGCGATCATCCTCGCCATCGTCGTATTGGGTGGCATGGGCTCGCAGCTGGGCGTGATTCTCGCGGCCGTGGTGATGATCCTGTTGCCGGAAATGATGCGTGAGTTCAGCGAGTACCGCATGCTGATGTTCGGTGCCCTGATGGTATTGATGATGATCTGGCGTCCACAAGGTCTGCTGCCGATGCAACGCCCACACATGGAGTTGCGAAAATGAGCCGCGAGATCTTGAAAGTTGAGAACCTGAGCATGCGCTTCGGCGGCTTGCTGGCGGTCAACGGCGTGGCCCTGACCGTCAAAGAGAAACAAGTGGTTGCACTGATCGGGCCGAATGGCGCCGGCAAGACCACCGTGTTCAACTGCCTGACCGGTTTCTACCAGCCAACCGGCGGTAGCATCCTGTTGGACGGCGAGCCGATTCAAGGCCTGCCGGGGCACAAGATCGCGCTCAAAGGCGTGGTGCGCACCTTCCAGAACGTGCGTTTGTTCAAGGACATGACGGCGGTCGAGAACCTGTTGATCGCCCAGCACCGTCACCTCAACACCAACTTCCTGTCCGGTCTGTTCAAGACTCCGGCGTTCCGCAAAAGCGAGCGCGAGGCCATGGAGTTTGCCGAGTACTGGCTGGAAAAGGTCAACCTCAAAGAGTTCGCCAACCGTACCGCCGGCACCTTGGCTTACGGTCAGCAACGGCGTCTGGAAATCGCTCGCTGCATGATGACCCGTCCACGGATCCTCATGCTCGACGAACCGGCCGCCGGCCTGAACCCGAAGGAAACCGAAGACCTCAAGGCGCTGATCGGTGTGCTGCGTGAAGAGCACAACGTCACCGTGCTGTTGATTGAGCACGACATGAAACTGGTCATGAGCATTTCCGACCACATCGTCGTGATCAACCAAGGCACGCCTCTGGCCGACGGCACGCCGGAACAGATCCGCGATAATCCTGAAGTGATCAAAGCCTACCTGGGGGAAGCGTAAATGCTGCAGTTCGAAAACGTTTCCACCTTCTACGGCAAGATCCAGGCCCTGCACAGCGTCAACGTCGAAGTCCGCCAGGGCGAGATCGTGACCCTGATCGGCGCCAACGGTGCCGGCAAGTCCACGCTGCTGATGACGCTTTGCGGTTCGCCGCAGGCGCACAGCGGCAGCATCCGCTACATGGGTGAGGAACTGGTCGGCCAGGACTCGTCACAGATCATGCGCAAGAGCATCGCGGTGGTGCCGGAAGGTCGTCGGGTGTTTGCCCGTCTGACCGTTGAAGAAAATCTGTCCATGGGCGGCTTTTTCACCGACAAGGGCGACTATCAGGAGCAAATGGACAAGGTTCTCGGCCTGTTCCCACGCCTGAAAGAACGCTTCAACCAGCGTGGCGGCACCATGTCCGGCGGCGAACAGCAAATGCTCGCCATCGGCCGTGCGTTGATGAGCAAGCCGAAACTGCTACTGCTCGACGAGCCGTCGCTGGGCCTGGCACCGATCATCATCCAGCAGATTTTCGACATCATCGAAATGCTGCGCAAGGACGGTGTGACGGTGTTCCTGGTCGAGCAGAACGCCAACCAGGCGCTGAAAATCGCTGACCGCGCCTACGTTCTGGAGAACGGTCGTGTGGTCATGCAAGGCACCGGTGAAGCACTGCTGACCGACCCGAAAGTGCGCGAGGCGTACCTCGGCGGTTGATGCATTTCACTGAACAAAAAAACGGCCTTCGGGCCGTTTTTTTTACCTCACACATCCCCCCGTAGGAGCTGCCGAAGGCTGCGATCTTTTGACTTTGGTTGTTAAAAACAAGATCAAAAGATCGCAGCCTGCGGCAGCTCCTACAGAGCATCGGTGTCAGTACGGATTGCAGTGCTGTGCTACCGCCGTGGCCTGATCGACATACGGACGTGCCGGTTCCAGATTCCATTCAGGCTTGTTGCGCACAGGCTTGCCCTCGTACGTTGCCGCGAGGTGGCAAACCATCTGCCGACGCAACGAGCCACCATTGACGCTGTACTGCCGCCACTGCTGATCGTCTTTGTGCTTGTTGTACAGCTCGGCAAACATGCGATCAGTCTGGTCATCCTTGATCGCGCGACCGCAAGCGGTCGGTACCACCGAGAGTGACCAGGTGTTCGGCCCCAGTTTCGGATCAGGACGCTGTGTCCAGGTGCTGGATTCGATGTACTTGTCGCAGAATTTCGGTTCTGCCGGCGTCGAGGTCTGGATGCACGAGAACGAAGCCTTGGCGACCGGGGTTCGCGGGAAGTCGATCTTGATGATATTGCGGTCCTTGCCAGTCTTGGCTTTGTAGTCCTTTTGATTGGCCAGTGCGTCATTCAGGCCGCGTTGATCGCTGTAGAAAAACGCCAGAATCGGCAGCTCATCGGTTTTCGGATTGCCCAGACGCAGTTCCGTCTGCGTTTGAAACTCGCGGCTGTTGATGACTTTGCGCGCGCCCAAGAAATTGCGAAAGGCATCGACACGCTCCCTGCTGCTCATCGGATTGCGCATGTTGAAACCACACTGCAACTGATCCTGCTGCCGATTGTTGTTGTACTGGGTGAAGTGTGCGACCCAGGCATTCGGGCTGGTGATCGGTGGTTTCATGGCCTGGCAAACCGCTTCGGCCGGCGCAGTGTTTTTGTTGTCGCCACAGCCGCGGTCGTTGCGATAGTCGGTCCAGGCATCATTGGGAAAGGCGCAATAGACGTGCACGGGTGTTTCCGGATCGCGGATCAGATCTCTTGGTGTAATCAGATAGCCGTTTTGCGTACTCATGCCGGGGTCTTCATAGCTGATGCCGTCGGCACGCATATACGAAGCGGCGAACGTGCCCAGCTCCACGGCTTTCGGGCTGGGATTCCACACATCCCATTTCTGCCCCTTGGCCGGATCGGCGCGGTGGGTGCCACGAACCAACAGTCCCGAACAGTCCGACGCGGGGTCCTGACCGCAACTGTCGACGGTTTTGTTGTACAGGCTTTCGACCTTCTTCAGCGTCTCGTCGCAAGATTCGGCACGGGCCCATGTCGCGTGCAACAGCAGCGGCAACATCAGCAATGGAGCGGTCCTGATCAGACGTTTTTTCATGGCTTGCATCTCCTTGATTAGCCAATACACACTCAACGGGGAACGGGGTTGCAGCCGGCCGCCCGGGTCTCGGCGTCCGATAACGCCGGCCGGAACGGCTCGAGATTCCACGGTGTCTTGTTGCGATAATTGGCCAGGACACAGCCCAATTGCTGACGCATGCTGCCGGCCGACGTTTCGTTATCGCGCCAATGGCTGTCCGCGCCCTTGAGGGCGAACAGTTGCGCATAGATCGCCTCGAGTTGCTCGTTGGGCAAGGCACGTCCCGCCGCCGTGGGCACGATGCTCAGGCTCCATTCCTCCTTGCGGGTGCCGGGGTCGAAACGATTGACCCAGTCGGCCGAGGCGATGTATTGCGGTGACGCAGCCGCCACCGGATTGCACCCGGCCTTCGCCGCTTGCTGCGGGCTGACAGCAGGACGGAAGGGTTCCAGATTCCATTCGGTCTTGGCCGGATAGTTCTGCACCAGACAGGCCAGTTGCTGGCGCATGCTGCCCGCCGACTTTTCGTTGTCGCGCCATTGGCTGTCAGCCCCCCGCAGCGCCAGCAGTTCCTGATAGACAGCATCCTGATTGCTGGCCTGAATCGCTTTGCCCTGGACGGTCGGCGTCACGCTGAGCGACCACTCGTTTTTCTTGCTGCCCGGGTCGTAGCGCTCGATCCAGATGGCGTTGGCGATGTATCTCGAGGTCGGTGCATCCGGTGGCGGCCGGGTATCCCCCGTCACCGTCAGATCGATCGCCTGATCGGCGGCGACATAACTGAAACGCTGTTCGGCAGGCTTGGTGAAATCCAGCCGCAGGATCGGCACGCTGTAGCCTTGCGCCTGAAGTTTTTTCTGAAAGTTGCGCGCACTGTTCAGGCCGTTCTCGGGCTTGGGTGGCGCCTGATCACCGCGGGTGGCGAAGTTCTGCGTGCTGTTGACGTTGTAGATGAAGGCGTCGATGTACTTCATGTTTTCGCTGCCATCGTTGGTTGCCGTGGCATTTTTCAACATGAACTCGTTGACCTGGGCGCTGAAGGCAAACGGGTCCTTGTTGGTCGTGTTTGGCCGCGACTCGTGCACCCGAATCATTGCGTTCCAGTCGTTGGGTTTTTCCGCGTTCCATGAGCATTGGCCGTACTGAATCGGCCCCTTCATCAACCCGGTGTATTTCTGCGTCCATTGCTCGGCCGTGCTGACCCCCGCCTCGGCGCAAGTGCCGTAGGCCAGTGCAGCATTGCGATTGTTCATCGTGCCCTGAGCCGCGCGCGGCGGTTCACGGCTGTCGAAGAAACCGCAGCCATACCATTTGCGCTCCGGTCCGGTACCGCCATCAAAGGCATAGATGCAGGTAAAGCCCTGTTCCTTGACCGGTAGATTCAGCGCCGCCGCATCGGTGGGTGTACGCAGGATGAAGCCGGCCGGATGAATGAGAATGCGCGTGCTCAGATCCTTGCGGATCCACGAGTAGGAGGTCGCACCAATCCTGATCGCGTAAGGACTGTAGTCCCACGGATTGAAAGGCCCGTCATTGACCATGCGTAGCGTCACACCGCTGCAATAGTAGAGACCGCGCGCGGCACCGGTATCGGGCTCCTGGCATGAGTCCTTGAGGGTGTTGTAGTTGTGATTGATACGCTTGAGTGTGTCCTGCGGATCGGCTTGCGACTGGGCGTGGACCGTGGAGAACAGCAAAGGTAGCGTGCAGGCCAGAGCAAACGATGAAGCCTTGCGCGACAGCACAGCGAAGACTGAGCGATCCTTGGTCATGAGATACCGTCCTGGTAAATCGGCCTGTTGGAGTGGCCGTTGAAGTGACTATAGAACACTGCCGGCAACTCGGATAAATCACTGTAGGAGCTGTCGCAGGCTGCGATCTTTTGATCTTGATTCACCAGGTAAAAAGCCAGATCAAAAGATCGCTGCCTGCGGTAGCTCCTACAGGGGTTTTGCATTATCTGGAAAAAAATTGCGGTGGGCTGTAACGCATCGTCGACTGGTTTCTCTAGAGGGGTAAGCAAGCGCAAATCGCTTGTAAAAACCCTGACAAGACTGGAGAAACATCATGACTGCTACCACTCGTACCCTGTCCGCCACCGCCCTGGTTCTGGCCCTCGGTTCTGCCCTGAGCATGGCCGCCGTCTCCACCGCCCACGCTGCCGACGACATGGAAAAATGCTTCGGCGTGGCCATGAAAGGTCATAACGATTGCGCCGCAGGCGCAGGTACTACCTGTGCCGGCACGGCGAAAATGGACTACCAGGCCAACGCCTGGAAACTCGTCCCGAAAGGCACCTGTGCTACCACCGAAAGCAAGACCTCGCCGACCGGCTTCGGTCAGATGGAAGCGTTCAAAGCCAAGTCCTGATCCGCGATCTGCCTGAGTGACGATCATGTTCACAACACAACAAACTCCTCTACCCGGCACCCAGGCAGCCCTCACAGAACTCCCGCCGCGTGCCGGGCTGGGGCTCAAGACCGGGCATTTTCGTGAAGTGCTCGGTTTGCAACCGGACCTCGGTTTCTTCGAGGTCCACGCCGAAAACTACATGGTCGACGGCGGCCCGTTTCATCATTTTCTGGGTTTGATTCGCCAGCAGTATCCGCTGTCGCTGCACGGTGTCGGGTTGTCCATCGGCGCTGAAGGGCCGCTGGATAAAGACCATCTCAAGCGTCTTGCCGAGCTGAACCGGCGCTATCAACCCCAGTCCTTTTCCGAACATCTGGCCTGGTCCAGCCATGGCCCGGTGTTTCTCAATGATCTGCTGCCACTGGCCTACGACATGCCGACACTGAACCGCGTCTGCGCGCATATCGATCAAGTGCAGGACTGCCTGCAACGGCCCATGCTATTGGAGAATCCGGCGACTTATCTGGCGTTTCAGCGCTCGACCATCGATGAGCCGGAATTCATCGCCGAGGTCATTCGCAGAAGTGGCTGTGGCCTGTTGCTCGACGTGAACAATGTCTACGTTTCGTGCATCAATCATCAGCGCGCTCCGCTGGCCTATCTCGACGCACTGCCGTTGCACCGGGTGGGCGAGATTCATCTGGCCGGGTTTGCCGAAGATTCCGACAACCCGGGTGAGCGCTTGCTGATTGACGATCACGGCGCAGCGATCGATGACGCGGTGTGGGATTTATACCGGCAAGTGCTCGAACGCATTGGCCCGGTAGCCACGCTGATCGAACGTGACAATCAAGTGCCAGCGTTCAATGTGTTGCTGGCCGAAGCACAGCAGGCCGATGATTTTTTGCTGCAAGCGAGGGGGCGCGCATGAGCACGCACAGCGCTTTCGCTGCCGCGCTCATCGACACGCGACTAACCTGTCCAGAGGGCTTGTGCAGTGCCAGCGGCGCCGATCCGGCCAGGCGTTTCGCGGTGTATCGCAACAACGTGCAAAGCTCGCTGATCAACGCATTGGCCGACAGTTATCCAGTGGTCAGGCAATTGGTCGGCGAGGAGTTCTTTCGGGCGATGGCGGCCGTTTTCGTTCAGGCCCAACCGCCGCAAAGTCCGCTGATGAGCCGTTACGGCGAAGATTTCGCTGACTTCACTGCCGCGTTCGAACCGGCGTCCAGTGTGCCCTATCTGGCCGATGTCGCGCGCCTTGAGCGTTTGCGCACCTGTGCTTATCACGCGGCCGATGCGCTTGCGGTGCGGCCGGAAGAAATCACTGCCGCATTCGCCAATCCGCACTCCCTGAGCGCACTGACCGTCAAGCTGCATCCGTCGCTGCATCTGCTCGACTCGCCCTGGCCGACGGTGGCGATCTGGGCAGCACATCAACGGCAAGCAACGCTCGCGGGCCTCGACTTGCAGCAAGCACAGCACGCGCTGGTGCTGCGCAACCATCTCGACGTCGAAGTGTTTGTCATCGAACCCGGCGCCAGCGCGTTTATCCGCCATCTCATCGATGGCCAGCCATTACTGGCGGCAGTTGCACACAGCCCTCCCTTCGATCTTGCACAAACCCTCGGCTTGTTGATCGCGCACAACGTCATCACCCACTTGAGCTACAAGGAACTGCCATGAGCAACCTCATCACCCGCGCCATCGCGCTGCTGGAAAAAATCCCCCACAGCCTGATCGCCTTCATCGCGCGTTTCTCGATTGCAGCGGTGTTCTGGAAGTCCGGGCAGACCAAGATCGAAGGGTTGGCCATCGACCTGATCGACAGCACCTTTGAATTGGGCTGGCCACGACTGGCCGACTCGACGATTCCGCTGTTCAAGAGCGAATACCCTGTGCCGCTGTTGTCGCCAGAGATTGCTGCGCACATGGCCGCATTCGCCGAGCACTTCTTTCCGGTGTTGATCCTGATCGGTTTCGCCACACGGTTTTCTGCGTTGGCATTGCTGGGTATGACCCTGACGATTCAACTGTTTGTGTACCCGGATGCGTATCCGACTCACGGCACCTGGGCGGCGATATTGCTGTACCTGATGGCGAGCGGGCCTGGGAAGCTGTCGATCGATCATCTGATTGCCAGACACCACAACCGCTGATATTCCTCTAGCAGGCTTCGACAGCTCCAGGGAATGGGTTGGAAGGGAACGGGATAGCAGGGGATGGTCAGCGCTGGAGACGATCCAGCGCCTCTCCACTGCGCTTGAACCAGCCGATCAGATAGTCCGCCAGCACCTGCGTACGTTTGGGCAGCCCTCCCTGATACGGATGCACCAGGTACATCGGCATGCGTCGGGTCTGAAAATCGCGCAGCAGCCATTTCAATCGCCCGTCCGCCAATTCCGCTTGCAGCAGGTACGAAGGCAATCGAGCGATGCCGGCGCCGGACAGCGCAGCTTTTTTGAGCAGGCTGTAATGGTTGCTGGCGAACGGCCCGGACACCCGCACCCGCAACAGTTCGTGCTGCAGGTGATATAGCCACTCTTCGCGCCCGCTGTAGTGGCTGTTGAGCAAGCAACGGTGTTCGGCCAATGCCTGCGGCATCGTCGGCTCACCGAAACGCTCAAGATAAGCCGGGCTGGCGCAGGTCATTTCCTGCCAGGCCAGCAGCGGCTTGGCCACCAGCCGCTGATCATTGGCGACCTCGGAACGAATCGCCAGATCAAAACCATCCCGCGACAGGTCGCGATAACTGTTGTTCAGTTCCAGCTCGATCTGCACCTCGGGGTATTTCTGCGAGAACTCCAGCAGCAAGCCGTCAAAGAAGGTTTCCCCCAACGACACCGGAACCGTCATACGCACGGGACCGGCCATATCGTCCTTCAAACGCGCCAATGCCTGACGCGCCTTTTCGACCTGGACTACCAGCGCCTGGGCCTGCGGCAACAACGCCGCGCCCGCGGCGGTCAGGCTCAAACGCCGGGTGGTCCGTTGCAACAACACCACAGAAAACTGCGCTTCGAGCTGGCTGATGCGCTTGGACAACTGGCCCTTGCTACAGCCCAGTTGCTGCGCCGCCAGGGTGAAACTGCCAGCCTCGATCAGCACGGCAAACGCCGCCAGATCATCCATCTCGCTCATGGATTGTTTCCATTTGAAAACCAAAGGTTGCCTATTAGTGCGCTTATCGGCAGAAAAAACCACTCTAGACTGAAACCTCGTTCAATCACTTGAGGCACAGCACGATGAAAATTCTGTTGATAGGCGCTGGCGGCACCATCGGTTCGGCCGTGGACAAAGAACTGGCGCAACGCCACGAAGTCATTCGTATTGGCCGCAATAGCGGTGACTTGCAGGTGGATATCAGCGACAGCACCTCGATTCGCAAGCTGTTCGAAAAAACCGGCAAGTTCGATGCACTGGTCTGCGCCGCGGGCAACGTGACCTTTGCCTCGCTGGATGAAATGACTGAAGACAGCTTTGCCCTCGGTCTCAAGGACAAACTGATGGGCCAGGTCAATCTGCTACTGATCGGCCGTGAATTCGCCAACGACGGCGCCTCGTTCACCTTCACCACTGGCGTGCTCAGCCACGATCCGATTCGCAGTGGCGCATCGGCAGCGCTGGTCAACGGCGCACTCGACAGTTTTGTCCGCGCCGCCGCCATCGAACTGCCACGCGGCCTGCGGGTGAACTCGGTCAGCCCGACCGTGTTGCTGGAAGCGATGGGTAAATATGCGCCGTACTTCCGTGGCTACAAGCCAGTTGCTGCGGCAGATGTGGCGTTGGCCTACGCGAAAAGTGTCGAAGGCTTGCAGACAGGTCAGACGTTTCACGTCGGTTAAGATCAAAAGATCGCAGCCTGCGGCAGCTCCTGCCGGAGAATGTCGGGGCGGCGATCTTTTGCATTTGCCTGACAGGCTGCGTAACGTGGCGGCACTTGTCTGGAGAGCCGAAGATGCGTGTTGCCCGTTCGTTAGCCGTTGTTGCCCTGCTGCCGTTGTTTGCCGCCTGCCAGTTGTTCGATGGCCAGCGAGAAAGTGCCTCGCACGTCGGGCAGACGCGGATGCAAGGGCAATTGACCGCCGCTGACGGCAAACTGGTGTTTCAGCCGTGCCAGGATCAGCGCCAATTGGTGGTCAATGACATCGGCGGCACCAGCGTCCTGCAAGAAGCCGCCACTCTGGCCGACGAGCAAGGCAAACTGTTTGCCGATGTTCGCGGCAAAGTCTCGGGCGATCGACTCGATCTGACTCAGTTGTACCGCGTCGAACGCTCCGGCACAGCCTGCGACGACCCCAATTTCAAACTGCTGATCCTGCGCGCTGCCGGCCATGGCCCGGAATGGAACGTCAAGGTCAGCGGCAAAGGCATGGTCATTGACCGCGAAGGCCAGCCACCACTCGCCGTACCTTATGTTGAAGAACAACTGGGCGACGGCCGCTTCAACCTCAGCAGCGAGGCCAACAACCAGCGCATCGAATTGTGGGTCGCGCCGCAACGCTGCGTCGACAGCAGCACCGGCAGCGTGCAGCACATGAGCGCCGAGTTGCGCATCGACGGCCAGGTGCAGCGCGGTTGCGGGTATTTCGGCGGATCGCGCAACGACTGAGCGTTTTAGCCTCACCGGATCCGGCCTTTGCGGCTTATAATCGCGGCCTTCAAACGCCTTGGCGCAGTTGTGCGCCCCGCGAACCCGGATCCTCGCCATGTTACGAATCACTGAACTCAAGCTGCCAATCGACCATCCCGAAGAAGACCTGCGCCCTGCCATCGTGCAGCGCCTGGGCATCGCCAGCGATGACTTGCTCGATTTCACCTTGTTCAAGCGCAGCTACGATGCGCGCAAAAAGTCCTCCGAACTGTGCTTCATCTACACCATCGACCTCCAAGTGCGCGACGAGGCCAAAGTGTTGGGCAAGTTCGCCGACGACCGTAACGTCAACGTGGCGCCGGATGTCAGCTACAAATTCGTCGGTCAGGCGCCGAGCGACCTGAGCCAGCGCCCGATCGTCGTCGGTTTCGGCCCGTGCGGAATCTTCGCCGGCCTGCTGCTGGCGCAAATGGGCTTCAAGCCGATCGTCCTCGAGCGTGGCACGGAAGTCCGTCAGCGCACCAAGGACACCTGGGGCCTGTGGCGTAAAAGCGTACTCAACCCCGAGTCCAACGTGCAGTTCGGCGAAGGCGGCGCGGGCACGTTCTCCGACGGCAAGCTGTACAGCCAGATCAAGGATCCGAAGTTCCTTGGCCGCAAAGTCCTGCACGAGTTCGTCAAGGCCGGCGCGCCGGAAGAAATCCTCTACGTCAGCAAGCCGCACATCGGTACGTTCCGTCTGACCGGCATGGTTGAAAACATGCGCGAACAGATCCGCGAATTGGGCGGTGAAGTGCGCTTCCAGGAACGCGTCACCGACGTGTTGATCGAAGACGGCCAATTGGTCGGCGTCGAACTGGCCAGCGGCGAAACCCTGCATTCGAAACACGTGGTTCTGGCCCTCGGCCACAGCGCCCGCGACACTTTCCGCATGCTCCACAGCCGTGGCGTGTTCATGGAAGCCAAACCGTTCTCGGTGGGTTTCCGTATCGAACACCCGCAATCGCTGATCGACCGCGCGCGTCTGGGCAAATATGCCGGCCACCCGAAACTGGGCGCCGCCGACTACAAACTGGTGCACCACGCCAAAAACGGCCGTTCGGTCTACAGCTTCTGCATGTGCCCGGGCGGCACCGTGGTCGCGGCGACTTCCGAGCCAAATCGCGTGGTCACCAACGGCATGAGCCAGTACTCGCGTAACGAGCGCAATGCCAACTCCGGCATCGTCGTTGGCATCACCCCGGAAGTCGATTATCCGGGCGGGCCGCTGGCCGGGATCGAGTTGCAGGAACGTCTGGAATCCCACGCCTTTATCCTCGGCGGCAGCGATTACAAGGCGCCGGCGCAACTGGTTGGCGACTTCATCAACGACATTCCTTCGACCGAACTGGGCGAAGTCGAGCCGTCGTACAAACCGGGTGTAGCGCTAGGCGATCTGGCCTTGGCCTTGCCGGATTTTGCCATCGAGGCAATCCGCGAAGCGTTGCCGGCGTTCGAGAAGCAGATTCGCGGTTACTCGTTGCACGATGCGGTGTTGACCGGGATCGAGACCCGCACTTCCTCGCCGCTGCGCATTACCCGTAACGAGACGCTGCAGAGCATGAACGTCAAAGGCTTGTTCCCGGCCGGTGAAGGCGCGGGTTATGCGGGCGGGATTCTGTCGGCGGGTGTGGACGGGATTCGCATTGCTGAAGCCGTGGCGCGCGATATTCTCGGCCTGACTGACTGACACAAAACCCTGTAGGAGTGAGCCTGCTCGCGATAGCGGTAGTCCATTCAACATCAATGTTGAATGTTATTCCGCCATCGCGAGCAGGCTCACTCCTACAGTTGATTTCGGTGTGTCAGATATTGGCACGCAGGACTGAAGTCGGCAGCGCCTCACCGCGCTCGGCACTCGCCGCCACCGCTTCGATCAACCCAGCCAGCTCATACCCCTGCGCCTGCAGCCAATCCTGATCGTAATACGTGTCGGCATACCGCTCGCCGCCATCGCACAGAATCGCCACGATCGACCCCGACTCCCCCGCCGCTTGCATCTGCTGCGCCGCCATCAAGGCGCCGATCAGATTGGTCCCGCTCGATCCGCCAACATGCCGGCCCAGACGCTGCGCCAGATAATGCATGGCCGCCAGCGACAAGGCGTCCGGCACCTTGACCATCGCATCGATCACCTTGGGCAGAAACGACGCCTCAACGCGAGGCCGGCCAATGCCTTCAATGCGCGACCCACAATCCAGCCGCAAACTGGCATCGCCAGTCTGGTAGTAATCGAAGAACACCGAACGCTCGGCATCGGCGCACAACACGCGAGTGCAATGCTGGCGATAGCGCACGTAACGACCGAGGGTAGCGGTGGTGCCGCCGGTGCCCGGACTGGAAATCAGCCAGCTTGGTTCCGGGTGCTTTTCGTAGCGCATCTGCTGGAAAATCGATTCGGCGATGTTGTTGTTCGCACGCCAGTCAGTGGCGCGCTCGGCGTAGGTGAACTGATCAATGAAATGGCCATCGTGCTCACGGGCTAGACGCTCGGATTCGGCGTAGATCTGCGTCGGATCTTTTACCAGATGGCTTTTGCCGCCATAGAACTCGATCTGCGCGATCTTCTCTTTGGAGGTGGTCGCTGGCATTACGGCAATGAATGGCAAACCGAGCATCCGCGCGAAATACGCCTCGGAAATCGCCGTCGAACCACTGGACGCCTCGATCACCGGCGCACCAGGTTTCAGCCAGCCGTTACACAGCGCGTAGAGAAACAGCGAACGGGCCAAGCGATGTTTAAGACTGCCGGTCGGATGGCTGGACTCATCCTTGAAGTACAACTCGATGCCCGCAAAGCCTGGTAGCGGCAAAGGGATCAGGTGGGTGTCGGCGCTGCGCTGAAAATCCGCTTCGATGATGCGGATGGCTTCGCGGGCCCACTGTCGGTTGTCGCTCATGGTGATGGTTCTCGTTGAATCGGCAGGAGATGAACCTGTTCGAAAGGCTCACTCATCAGCTTAGGAAAATTCCGATAGCGCGCACAGATACAGCTGAGTCTCAATATGTCAGGCAACTGCTAGGCTCAGCGTGGCTTGGGCCAGACACCTTGTAACGACATATAACAAAAAAGAATATAACTTTTGTTTTAACAACTAACAGTACGGGTTAGGGTGTCCCACCTTTTTGACGATTCGATGGAGAGCGACCTTGCCTCTGCGTAGCACTTTCACGCGTTTCTTTCAGTTGGAAGCTGCCAGCGGTCTGTTATTGATCGCCGCAGCCGTCCTGGCCCTGATTATCAACAACTCGCCGCTGTCGTGGCTGTACACCGGCCTGCTCGACACCCCCGTGGTGGCGCAGATCGGTGCGTTGAAAATCGCTAAACCCCTGCTGCTGTGGATCAACGACGGTCTGATGGCGATGTTCTTCCTGCTTATCGGCCTGGAAGTGAAGCGCGAAGTCCTCGACGGCCAACTGTCAAAGCCCTCGCAAATCGTCCTGCCCGGCGCGGCAGCGATCGGCGGCATGCTGGTACCGGCGCTGATCTACTGGTTCCTCAACCGTGACAACCCGGCAGCCCTTGATGGCTGGGCGATTCCGACCGCGACCGACATCGCCTTCGCCCTCGGCGTATTGGCCTTGCTCGGCAAGCGCGTGCCGGTATCGCTGAAACTGTTCCTGATGACCCTGGCGATCATCGATGACCTCGGCGCCATCGTGATCATTGCGATCTTCTATTCCGGCGAACTCTCGACCCTGTCGCTGGGTCTGGCGGCGGCCTGCATTGCGTCGCTGGTGGCGATGAACCGGCTCGGGGTGGTCAAGCTCGGGCCCTACATGATCATCGGTCTGATCCTCTGGGTTTGTGTACTCAAAAGCGGAGTGCACGCGACGCTGGCCGGCGTGACTCTGGCCTTCTGCATTCCACTGCGCACGAAAAACGCCGAGCCGTCGCCGCTGCTGACCCTCGAACATGCGCTGCACCCGTGGGTGGCCTACGGCATCCTGCCGCTATTCGCCTTCGCCAACGCTGGCCTGTCGCTGAGCGGCGTCACCGTAGAGAGCTTCACCCATCACGTGCCGATGGGCATTGCGGTCGGCCTGCTGCTGGGCAAGACCGTCGGTGTGTTCGGTCTGACCTGGCTAGCCGTCAAAACCGGCATCGCCGCCCTGCCGCAAGGCGCCAACTGGGGTCAGGTGCTGGGCGTGGCGATCCTCTGCGGCATTGGCTTCACCATGAGCCTGTTTGTCGGCTCGCTGGCGTTTGAGCCGGGTGTGAGTGACTACGCAGGCATGGACCGGATGGGCATTTTGACCGGGTCGATTCTGGCGGCGTTGATTGGTTATGCGGTGACGGCGGCGGCGAGTCGCCGGAATACTCTGCAAAACGTCTGAAACGCTTCCTTAAGAAATCATAGCCCTTCTATATAGAGGGGCTTGGCTCAGAACCTTGCAAGTGTGCTATATCTTTCATTGACAGCCACACCTACGCAACATCGTTTCTGGAGTCATCCATGTCACGTAAAGCAGAAAAACGCCCAATGACGGACGATCAGATTTCCGTACAGGAATCGCGAATTCCGGATATCGCTCTGAAGGCATTCAGCAACGCGTACAAGATGGCGCTCGCCAATGGCGCCGCGGTGCTCGTTGCTAAAGATGGTCAGCTGTTTGAAGTGACAGAGAAGAGTTCTGTCGCTTTGCGCACAATCGGTATCTACGGAAACCTGAAAAGCGGCACTCGCCTGCACATCAACAAATCCTCGAAACAGGTCACTTCTTGAGCACACCGAGAATACGGATATTCGCTGGGCCCAACGGGTCAGGAAAAAGCACTTTCAATCGACTGGTTCCCGCGCATTTGCTGGGCAACTACATAAATCCTGATGACATATAGCGCTCAATCAAAGATACCGGTTTTTTTGACTTTACCTCTTATCGTATCGAAGACCACAAGCAGACATTTTTGAGTTTTTCCGTGAGCACGCTTTGCTCAAGAAAGCCCCTCACTCATTGGCAAAGCTGGATTCTCTGACAATTGACGGTGAACGGCTCAGCTTCGCAAATACTGAAATCGACTCCTACGTCGCATCAGCCCTTTCCGACTTCATACGAAGATCTTTGATCAAAGAGCGCATCAGCTTTACGTTTGAAACCGTCATGTCGTCCTCTGACAAGGTCAAACTGCTCGCTGAAGCTCACGCCTCCGGTTACAGAGTGTATGTTTACTACGTCGCTACCGCCGATCCTCAGATCAACATTGCCAGGGTCGCCTATCGAGTCTCACAAGGCGGGCACAGCGTTCCCCCTGAAAAAATAGAAGCGCGGTATTGGAGATCTTTGGAGCTTCTATCTGATGCCATCCTGACCTCCAACAGAGCTTATATTTTCGATAACTCGGATGAAGGTAGCGAGGGCCTCACGCAGATTGCGGAAATCACTGATGGCGAGTTGATTGAAATCAAATCAGATACTCAGCCACCGTGGTTCAAAGAGTTCGTGCTCGACAAATTACTGTAGTGCGCTGAACGAATTTTTCCTGAGGGCTCAATCCTCTGAGTCTCGAACAACAGCCTATCTACAGATCAGAATCCGTCGAACAATCCCCACGTCTTTAGAGACGCGTCCTACAGCCACCATTTTCCTCCTTCGTTAACGTTGCGCAGCCCTTTGCGAAGGGCTGTCGATGGATGAGCGAAAGGACGATCAGTGGCTGGCAACAAGGAGATTCCTCGGGTTCAAAACCCACCGCAAGGCGACGGGCATCACGTCACCTACCGCCATATGACGGCCACTGAACTGGCCGAGCGCGACGCCAGACAAAACGCTTACGACGGCATGCTGGCGCGGCAGGAGGCTTTCGAGCGCAGCCGTGAGGTGGCGGTCAAAAAGACAGAGGCCGTTCGTGCCGGCTGCGTATTCGCCAAGTCCTGCAAATTGCCGGATGCGATTATCGATTACTCCAGTCCTTCGGGGATGGTGCCGACTGACAGCCTGAAGGATTACGGCGACCTGATCCTGCTAGGCGCGCGTGAGGCCGATGAAAACGGCGCAGTTCCTCTAAAGAAAATCGGTGCGACAGCTATTCCAGTTGGGTTTGGCAGTCTGGCGTTGGCGGGATCGGTGTTTCAAGCACTGCCCGCTGCTGTATCTAGTGCGGCTGTTGCGCCTTTAGTTGGTTTGGTTGCGCTGTTCATGCCATCGAGCCTTGGTGACAGCGCGCTCTATACCGACGAACAACTGCGTGGACTTGAACAGGCGCGAACGCGTGTTCGGTTGAGGGTCGAACAGCAGACCGACGGCAGCCTGAAGGGCTACGGCTTCTACACCGGCAAGAGTCGCGATTGGGAAATGGTTGATGTCGTGCAGTTCAAGTTGCGTGGCAGCCAGTTCATTGCTGACTTGGGCGAAGGCGTAGAACTGATCTGGACGCCTGCTGTAGATGGCTCGGACATCCTTGGTATTCCCGCGCTGGAGGCTGCACCGCAGGCACCGCACATCTGGGTTTATCCGCCGACGAAAGCGGCGGATGGGATTCTGGTTAACCCGGTTTATCCACCGGAGTACCGGGATTTTATTCTGGTGTTTCCCCCGAACTCCGGGATTCGGCCGGTTTATATTGTTCTAAATGTTCGACGCCACGGTACCGCCGAAGCTGGACATACCTACCATCCTGCTCCCGAAACACGCGATATCACTGCATTTCCCGATTTGAGAAGAGCAAAAAAGAAAACCCCATACGCGGGTGGTCTCCGAGATCGCTGGACGGATGCGAAAGGCAGAACAATATATGAATGGGATTTTCTACATGGAGAACTTGAGACGTACCGGGCAAGTGATGGCACTCACTTGGGATCGTTCGACCACAAAACCGGTAAGCAGTTAGATCCGCCAAAAAAGAAGAAACGCAGCATTAAGAAATTTCTATGAGGGGTCTATGGGATTAAGAGCCAGGCTTGAATGGTATGACAAGAAAACTGAACTGGGCGAAGGAGAAGAGTTATCGAAAGACTTCGGTGACGACGGTTCAATTATCGAATCACTTGGAATGCCAATCGAAAATAATGTGAACAACGGAGGATTCGATGTGCCCTCGCAATGGGTCAATATCCTGCAACCCCATTTTAGACAAACCATTGATTTATCTTCTTTCGACTTCCAGGTCGCTTTCGTCTACCGCGACCATTGGTAAGCAACCAACAAAAAACCCCGACCAGTCACCTGATCGGGGTTTTCTTTACCCTGAATTCCGCTTAGTGCGAAACGCGGCTGGTCCCGCCAACGGTGGAGATGCGCACGCGCTCGCCAACGCGGAACACTTCATTCTCCTGAACCTGCTGCACGTAGGCACGCATGCTGCCGTCGTCTTCACGCACGGTGATTTCCACACCCTGGGTACGGGTCAGACCTTCTTCAGTCGCCGAGCCGATCAGGCCACCGGCCACCGCACCGATGACCGCAGCAACGATGCTGCCCTTGCCGCCGCCGATAGCGCTGCCGCCAACACCGCCGACTGCCGCACCGGCGAGGCCGCCGATCGGGGTTTTGGTGCCTTCGATTTTCACCGGGCGCAGGGATTCGATGGTGCCCATGCGAATCGTCTGCACGCGACGCGCTTCGTCACGGGAGTAGGAGTCACCGGTCAGGCTCGATTGGCAGCCGGTGAGCAACATCGCCATCGTGGAAAAGGAAGCAACCAGCAGAACAGACTTACGCATAGCATCAACTCCAAAGGAACATATATTCATTAAACTCCGTGGCTTGACGCCTGTCACGACGCAGCCCGGACAAATTCGCTTTCATTCAGGCGCGGTACAGACGCCGCACGCATTCCCTGACATAGCCCTACAGTAGCGCCAAATTGCCGATTCTGCGCCACCCGACCCCAGGATTTTCATGGATTACTTCATCATCGTCGTCACCACGGCCGCCGGTTTGTACTTCCATTGGTGGTTGTACGTGCGGATCAAACGCTGGATGGATCGCGACCTGGCGCTGTCATTGGCCGGCAAGGACGAGGGCAAACGTGCCTTCATGCTCGAACAGTTGGCGAACGCTCAGGCGCAGAAGATCAAGCGCCGGGATCTGCCGAAGTGGCTGGAGGCCGCAGCGGCAGGCTATCCCGCTCGGTAGACTGCTTAGGGTGCCAGACGTTCAAGAATCCAGTCGGCGCCCTGCACACGGTAGTTGAGGCGATCGTGCAGACGGCTCGGACGGCCCTGCCAGAATTCGATGCGCTCAGGCAGCAAGCGGTAACCGCCCCAGTGTTCCGGGCAGTCGGGCTGAGTATCGGAGAAGCGCTGCTCGGTAGCCTTGAGCAGATCTTCCAGTTCACCGCGCCCGTTGATCACCCGGCTCTGCGGTGATGCCCAGGCACCGAGACGGCTGCCCAGCGGACGCACCTGATAATACGCATCGGACTCCGCAGGGGAGACCTTCACCACCCGCCCTTCGATGCGCACTTGGCGCTCGAGGGTCGGCCAGAAGAAGGTCATGGCAGCGAACGGGTTGGCCGCCAGATGCTGGCCCTTGGCGCTGTCGTAGTTGGTGAAGAAGGTGAAGCCCTGCTCGTCCAGCCCCTTGAGCAGCAGAATGCGGCAATGCGGTCGCCCAGCCTTGTCGACCGTGGCCAGGGTCATGGCGTTGGCTTCCACCGGTGCCTGTTCGGTTTTCACCGCGTCGGCGAACCACTGGTGGAACAACGCAAACGGCTCGGCCGGGGCTTGCGCCTCGGTCAGACCATCCCGGGTGTAATCACGACGCATATCTGCCAGAGCCTGGGTCATGGCGCATTCCTTTTCGTTAGCGGATCACTTCTTGGTGGCATCGGTCGCGGCGACTTTCTTGTCGGTCGCGGCAGCTTTGGCTGGTGTGGTTTTCTTCGCCGGGGCCTTGGCTGGAGCTTTTTTCGCTGGAGCCTTGGCAGCGGCTTTCTTGGCCGGAGCCTTTTTGGTTGCCGGAACAGCAGCTTTTTTCGCCGCAGGAGCCGGGGTTACCGGTTTGGCAGCTGGCTTGACGTCTTGCGCTGCGACCAGGGTCACCGGCTTCGGCGCGGGCATGTTGTACTTGCTCAGCAGCGCGACCATGGTGTTCTGTGGGGTCACCAGCAGTTCGACACGACGGTTCAGGGCACGACCTTCAACGCTGTCGTTGGCGGCGCGCGGCGCTTCGGAACCCATGCCGCGCAGCATCAGGCGATCACGCTGCAAGCCGCTGAGACGGAAGATCGCCGCAATGGACTGGGCACGTTCCTGGCTCAGTTTGATGTTGGCAGGCGCGGCACCACTGGAATCGCTGTGGCCAAGAACCAGCACGGCAGTTTTCGGGTCGGCCTCAAGGATTTTCGCCACTCGGGTGAACGGACCGAGGGTGACCGGCAGCAGCATGGCGGGACGATCCGGGTTGAACGAGCCTTCGACGGGGGCAGTCACGACCAGCACGTTTTCACGGCGTTCGAGTTGCAGATTGCTGTCCTTGACCGCTTCACGCAGGCGCGGCTCGTAGTCATCCAGCCAGGCTTGAGTGACTTTCGGATCGGGCATCGGCACCGCTTTAGTGGTCGGCTGATCCTTGCCGCCGAACGGCCACCACCATTTGCTGCCGGTATCGGCGTCAGCCTTGGCCACGGCAACCGGTTTCCTGGCTTCAGGCGCTACTTCTGCCTTCATGTCAGCTTTGGCGGCTTCGTCATCGGAACCGAACGGCCAGTACCAAGGGTTGCTGCTTTCAGTTTTGGCCACCGGTGCAGTCGCCGCCGGCTTCAAAGGCGCCGGAGCCGGCTCCTTGGCCGCCACTTTGTCGGAAGAACCGAACGGCCACCAACTGCTGCCGTCCGCATCGTTTTTAGGGGTCTGTGCGCAACCGGTGATCGCTACACACAGGGCCAGGGCGAGGGTCTTTTTCGATGACATTGAAAATCCACAAAATGAAGTAATGAAAAATCAGAGCACTTTCGCCCGGATAAACAGCCGTTTTGAAACGAAAAACCGCTTGAGGTTCCGACCCTGGGACCTCGGATGAAACTTTACAGACAAGTGGCAAGTACCCGCGCGAGCTTCTGCGCACGCGGATCCATCAAGACGTATGGCCCAAGGGTATTTGTCACAAAACCGAAGGCGACATCATGCTCAGGATCAGCAAAACCGATGGAACCGCCCGCGCCCGGATGGCCGAATGCACGAGGACCGAGGCCGTAGGTAGCGTTGGGCACGTCCGGTTGATCGAGCATGCAGCCCAGACCGAAACGGGTCTGGGTCAACAGTGTCTTGTCTTCGCCGAGGCTGTGTTCGCGGGTCAGCTCTTCAAGCATGTCGCTTTCGAGCAGACTGCCGTCGAGCAGGCCCGCGTAGAAACCGGCCAGACTGCGCGCATTGCCGTGGCCATTGGCCGCCGGTTGCTGCATGCGCCGCCATTCCGGTTTGTTGGTGCTGGTGAGCACTGAAGGTGGGTTGGTAAAAGCGCGGGTGGTCATCGCGGCGGGCTCGCGCATGGTCACCTGCAGCAGGCGTTGCGCGGCGGCATCGCCAGCGTTGCCCTTGCCGCGGGCAATGTGTGCCACGCGGTGGAACTCTTCGTCAGCCAGACCGACATGAAAATCCAGACCCAGAGGTTTAGCGACACGAGCGACGATGGATTCACCCGGCCCACGACCGTCGGCGCGGCGCAGCAGCTCGCCGATCAGCCAGCCGTAAGTGATTGCGGCGTAACCGTGGCCAGTACCTGGCGTCCACCATGGCGCTTCGGCCGCAAGAGCGTCGACCATGGTTTGCCAGTCATACAGCGCTTCCGGCGCCAGCAATTCACGCAGAGCTGGCAGACCGGCCTGGTGGCAGAGCAATTGGCGCAGGGTCACGGATTCTTTGCCGGCGGCGGCGAATTCCGGCCAGTAGCGCGCAACCGGAACATCCAGTTGCAGCTTGCCTTCGCCGACCAGTTGCAGCGCGGTGACCGCAGTAAACGTTTTGGTGCAGGAGAACAGATTGGCAATGGTGTCGCTGTGCCAGGCCTCGGCGCCGTCCTTGTCGGCAGTACCGGACCAGAGGTCGAGGACAGTCTCTCCGCCGACCTTGATGCACAGGGCTGCGCCGCGTTCCTGGGGATCGTCGAACAGTGCGGCGAAGGCTTCGCGCACCGCTTCGAATTGAAGCTCGTAATGTCCCTGAATCTGCACCCGCAACTCCCCCGCGAAAACGCTCTACAAAGTGGCCCGCATTGTTCCAGCCCTTGAGGGATTTGGGAACAGCTGCGGGCCAGACGGTTAAAAGCCAAGTCAAAAGATCGCAGCCTGCGGCAGCTCCTACATGGATTGCGTTTCCATGTAGGAGCTGCCGCAGGCTGCGATCTTGTTAGAGCATCACAGGTTAGTGACCATTGCCGGAATGACCACCGGCATGCCCTGCCCCCGGACCTTTACCGGCTTCGCCTTTGCGGCCGCCCTCAGCCTCATGCCCCGCTGCGGCGGCCGCTTTCTCAGCCTCTTTGCCAAGCTGATCAATCGCCTGCAAATTGCTCTTGCGCACCGATTCGACGAAACCCTGATACGGCAGATCTGTCACCTCGACCAGACCGAAATGACCGTTCTCGCCATCCAGCAAACGCCCGGTCACCGGTTGATCCAGATACTGGAACCAGTGCACGCCGACAATCGAAGGCTCGCTCAAGGCCTGCTTGAGGAAATTGGCATACGCCGGGCCACGATCCTCTTCCTTGCTCAGTTGCGTCACGCCGCCCCAGAACGGGCCGCGATCAGCGGAGCCGAAGTTGAACTCGGTAATCAACACCGGTTTATCCAAAGCCCGCAGCGCGGCAAAGTCATAACCATCCTGCGGCGTGAGCGTGTACATATTGAAACTCAGCACATCGCAATACTGCGCGCAGGACGCCACGGCTTCCGGGGTGCTGATCGCAAAGCGCCCGCCCAACAGCATCTGATTCGGCGCGTGCCATTTCAGCGAATCGGAGATGGTCTTGAAGTAGGTGTCGGCAAAGACCTTCTGGAAATATTTGAAGTCCGCTTCGATTTCCGGGTGTTCGGGATTCGGCAATGGCGGCACAAAACCCGGGTCTTCCATCAGCTCCCACGCCGGCAGATCAATGCCCCATGCCTTCGACAACCCGGCCTGATTGCGGTACTTGTCGCGCAACTGCTTGAGGAACGCGCGCTTGGCCGGCACGTCGGTGGTCATCTTCAACGTGCCGTAAGCCAAGGCGTAACGCGATTTCGGATCGTCGCCCGGTCCGGCCCAAGCCAATTCGTTGTCAGCGTAATAACCGATCAGCCAAGGATCATCGCGATGGTCGCGGGCGGCGATGGCCACGGCACGCTCGGTGGCCATGGCGAAACGCGGATCGAACGGATCCGGCATGCCGCCCCACCAGTCGCTGCCGGTGCTGATGCTGGTGTAGTCGCCGACAATCGACAGCGGCAAGGTGTACGGCACGCGTTCGGCTTCACTGAGCGAATCGGCGCTCCAGTTGCCGACCGTGTTGAAACCCCAGGCTTGCAGGCGATCAAGCGTGTGGTTGGCCCACTGCGACTCATCAATAGTTGCTTTGCACGGTGCGGCAGCCGGTTCGCTGGCCACTTGCACGGTTTCAGTCTTGGCCGCTTCGGCGACGCCTGACTTCGGCTCAGCCGGCACAGCGACAGGTTCTGATGCCTTGGCGGCAGCGGTTTCTGCCGCTTCAGTCTTCGCCGCTTCAGCGACCCCGGATTTACTTTCGCTGTCCCCTTTGCACGGCTCGCCGTACACGCGCTGCAGGTTGGCGCCGTAGAAGTCATACCAACGCCCGTTGCCGTAGCCTCGACCTTGATCTGCGCCATTGCCGCCACGGTTGTCGCCTTCACCAAAGTGACTGGCCAGCGGCTCATCCGGTTTCGGCAAGGATTCGAACATGAATTCGCGACCCGCCACATAAGTCTGGCTGACGTCCGGGCTGACAGTGTTGACGCCGAGGGAGTAGAACGGATGCCCCTCAGGCGTGACCAGGTACCAGCGGCCGTCACGTTTTTCGGTGCGGAAGAAACCGCTGGCCTTGAACGCCGGGCCTTTGCTCCAGCCACCGAACTTGTCCAGCGATGACTTTTCGCGCTCGGCCAGCCAGGTTTTCAGCTGTTGCTGTTCCTTGGCGGCAGCGGATTTCAGCTGTTCATCGTTAGCGATTTTTTCTGGCCACTTGCTGCGAGTCGATTGCCCGTAAGCGTCGACCAGATTGCCATACACCGCTTGGCTGACCGACTCGCCGTCCTGCACGCCGAAACGCTCAAGCAGCAAGCTCTGCGCGACTTTCGGCTGATCCATCGACAAACTCACCGACACCACTTGGCTGCGATCAATCTCGCCGCTGCTGCTGGCCAGCAAAATGCGCTGACCATCGACAGTCATCGGCATCGGCGGGCCGGCCTTCATGCCTTGGCTCAACGGCGCAGTAGCCACTAGTGGCACCAGCAACGTCTGCGCAGGACCGGCCGGCAGATCGACGCGGCTGACCAGTGTGCGGCCGTCATTGCTCTGGATCTGCACGTAAACGGTAACCGCCCAGTTCATCGCACTCTGCAGGCGCAGGGTCATCATCCCCGACTGCGACCAGTCCCACGCACCGGTTTGCGGCGTCAAACGCAAGGTCGGGCGGGCCACCGGGTTGAAGGTCACCCGGCGCAGCACTTCGCCCTCGGGGGTTTGCTCGGCGTTGGCTTGCGGCAGATCAGCATTTTCGGTGGCGATTTTCACCACGTCGGCAGGACGGACAAAGTTGAACAGGGTCTGCTGCCCCGCAGGCGCCGCGAGTAGCGGCGTGGCGAAGATCAAGGCGAATACGGCAGGCAACGAACGGCGGATCATAAGAACGGAGTTCTCCCTAACGACCAACATTGGCCAATGGAAAAGTGATGGCAGAGAGATAGACAACACGGCGGGCAAAACTGCCCACCGTTGTCTCAGGATATTTCACGACGGAAAGGCGGCAACGCATTGAGGATCGCCTTGCCATAGCGCTGGGTGACCAGGCGCCGATCCAGCAAAGTGATGGTGCCGCGGTCTTCTTCGGTGCGCAGCAGACGCCCGCAAGCCTGAACCAGCTTCAGCGAGGCATCGGGCACGGAGATTTCCATGAACGGATTGCCGCCACGGGCCTCGATCCACTCCGACAGCGCCGCTTCGACCGGATCATCCGGCACCGAGAACGGGATCTTGGCGATCACCACGTGCTCGCAGTAGGCCCCCGGCAAGTCGACACCCTCGGCGAAACTGGCGAGACCGAACAGCACGCTGGAATCACCGCCATCGACCCGCGCCTTGTGCTTGTTCAGGGTTTCCTGTTTCGACAGGTTGCCTTGAATGAACACTTGCTTGCGCCAGTCGCGATCGAGGCCGTCGAACACGTCTTGCATCTGTTTGCGCGAAGAGAAAAGCACCAGGGTGCCGCGCGAACCTTCGACCAGGTCCGGCAGCTCACGAATGATCGCGGCGGTATGCGCGGCGGCATCGCGTGGATCGGCCTTCAGATCGGGCACGCGCAGCACACCGGCGTCGGCGTGATGGAACGGGCTCGGCACCACCGCGGTGACGGCTTTTTTCGGCAGACCGGCGCGCATGCGGAAGCGGTCGAAAGTGCCCAGCGCGGTCAGGGTTGCCGACGTTACGAGGCAACCATAGGCGACATTCCACAGACTGCGACGCAAGGTTTCCGCCGCCAGAATCGGGCTGGCGTTGACCTCGATGTCGAACAGCGAACCGCTTTCGGCCAGGGTCAGCCAGCGCGCCATTGGGGGGCTGTCTTCCGGATCTTCGGCGGTGAACGCCGTCCACAATTCCCAGTTGCCGGAGGCGCGGGACAACAGGCTGCCGAACAGCGGATACCACTCTTCGGCCTGATTGCTGGCGATGCCGATGTTGACCTCGCCGTCCATGCCTTCCTTGAGCAGGTCGGTGAGGCGCGTGAACAGATCATTGAGGCGCGAAAAGCCCTTTTTCAGCTCGATGCCCATTTCGCGGATGTGCTCGGGAATCACCCCGGCGACAAAACGATAACGCGGCCGCTCACGGCCCTCGACATCTTCGCCGGGCTTGAAGTCGGCAACCTGCTCGCAGGCGCTGAACATGAACTGTTGCTGGGCCTTGATCTCCCGCGCCAGTTCCGGCACTTGTTCGATCAACTTGCCGAGATCGCCCGGCAGCGGATGCTGGGCCAGCAGCTTGGTCAGGTTTTTCGCCGTGGTTTCCAGCCAGTCGGCAGTGGAACGCAGGCGCGTGTAGTGAGCGAAGTGGCCGATCGCCTTGTCCGGCAAGTGATGGCCTTCGTCGAACACGTAAATGGTGTCGCGCGGATCGGGCAGTACCGCACCGCCGCCCAAAGCGAGGTCAGCCAAGACCATGTCGTGGTTGGTGACGATCACGTCGACCTTGCCCATGCCTTCGCGGGCCTTGTAGAAGGCGCACTGGCCGAAGTTCGGGCAATGACGGTTGGTGCACTGGCTGTGATCGGTGGTCAGACGCGCCCAGTCGGCGTCTTCCAGCGCATTCGGCCAACTGTCACGATCGCCGTCCCACTTATTGCCGGCGAGTTTCTCGATCATGCTGGTGAACAGCTTCTGACTGGCCTCATCGACCTCGATCTTGAAGCCTTCTTCTTCGAACAGCTGCGCGGTGGCAGTTTGCGCGTGGCCTTCCTGCAGGAGCATGTCGAGTTTGGACAGGCACATGTAGCGGCCACGGCCCTTGGCCAGCGCGAAGCTGAAGTTCAGCCCGCTGTTGCGCATCAGGTCAGGCAAATCCTTGTAGACGATCTGTTCCTGCAGCGCCACGGTCGCGGTGGCGATGACCAAGCGTTTGCCGGCGAGCTTGGCGGTCGGAATCGCGGCCAGGCTGTAGGCCACTGTCTTGCCGGTACCGGTGCCGGCTTCCACCGCAACAATCGCGGGGTCGCCACTGCGCCGGCCTTCGTCGTCGGTGTCGATATCCCCGAGGACTTTGGCGATTTCAGCGATCATCAGGCGCTGGCCGTAACGCGGCTTGAGGCTCTTGGCCTCTAGAAAACGCGAGTAGGCGCCCTGGATCGTGGTTTTGAGTTCAGTGCTGATCATGAATTTTCGGGCGCAAAAAACGCTGGATAAATTTTCAGTGGTTTCGGATGGCGGCTATCATACCCCGCTAATTAATCCCGCGCAGAACGGAGTGCCCCAATGACACCTTTTAGCCTCGTCTATCCCCTGCATGTGCTGTCCGCCCTGGTCTGGGTCGGCGGTATGTTTTTCGCCTGGATGGTCTTGCGCCCGGCGGCTGTGAAGGCCCTCGACGGTCCTGCCCGGCTGACCTTGTGGGTGGAAGTGTTTCAAGGTTTTTTTCGCTGGGTCTGGGTTGCGGTGATCCTGCTGCCGATCAGCGGCGTGGGCATGTTGCATTTGCAGCAGGTCGGGTTCGAGACCGCGCCGAAATATGTGCAGGTGATGATGGGCTTGTATGTGGTGATGACGGCGCTGTTTATCCGCATTCAGGGGTTGATGCTGCCGGAGCTGCGGAAAGCGGTGGACGCGAAGGACTGGCCGGCGGGTGCGGCGGTGCTGGGGCGGATTCGCCGGGTGGTGGGGCTTAATCTTATTGTCGGGTTGGTGCTGGTGGCGATTGCGGCGGCAAGACCGTGATCGTTCCCACGCTCTGCGTGGGAATGCCGCAAGGGACGCTCTGCGTCCAGTGACGCGGAGCGTCACGGGCTGTGTTCCCACGCGGAGCGTGGGAACAATCAGTGATCTTACAGGCGCTGCACAGTCACAGCACCCGCCGCCCCCACCGGCCCAGGCTGTCCATCCGCCCCGGCCTTGCCGTTCTTGCCGCCATCGGCGCGGTACACCAGACAACCCTTGGACTTGCCGCCCTTGCCTGCCTTGCCGCCAACACCCGCCGGGCCACCGGCACCGCCAGCAACATTGACCTTGATCAGCTCGGCCGGAAATTCGCGCGGCACTTCAAGGCGCACCAGCGCACCCGGTGCGCCTGGCTGACCGTCACTGCCGTTGCTGCCATCAAAACCGTGCCCGGCCGAGCCATAGGTGCAGCCCGGGTCTTCACCGTTGCCGCCGTCCAGCCCGACAAAACCCGGCGCGCCGGTGCCGCCACGGGCATCGACCAACAGTTGCGGCGCGTTCAACGCCTTGAATTGCAGATTCAGATTGCGTCCGGCTCGGGCGGCTTTTTCATAAGTGCCCGGCGCTCCACGCGCAGTAATCTGGCTGCCATCGCTCAGCTCTGCGCGAACGACCTTCATGTCCAAAGCGTTCTCGCCCGGAACAATCGCGATGCGTGCTTCATGGCCAAGACGCAACTCACCGACACTCAACTCGGTCACGTTGGCCGGAATCAGCAGCGTGCCGTAATCAGCGACTTCGAGTTTCTCCAGTTGCAAGGTACTGGCGGTGTTGGGCAGGCGCATCAGCGAATTGGTTTCGACGCTGACCACTTGGGCGCAGGCCAAAGGGCTGATGAATGCAGCGAGCAAGCAAAGTTTACGCATGGGAAGAAGCCTCCGGAGCGGCCGGGGCCGGGATGGTTTGCAGGTGGAATACGCCGAACAACAGGATGCGGCCACGGTCACGCCAAGGGTGCGGACGGCCTTTGAGGCTGCGGTTGCACAGCAACACTTCGAGTACATGGATCAGCAACAACAGACCGCCGGCCAGATTGACCAACAGATTCAACGGATGTACGAACGGCACCAGCTGATTGGCCAGCACCACGCAGCAGAACAGCAGGGTCAACAACCGCCCCAGCCCCCAGAACACTTTCATACGCTCCCCCGTGTTGCGAATTATTCTTTGGGCGCACAGTAACGGCTTCTGCGGGGGATAAGCCAGAGGGGCAATTGAAAAAAAACCTGTCGCCTGCCAAATGGCTGCCGAAACGACGCCGATCGTCGTCCGGCAGCTCTAGCCTGCGCCCTACAGACGCGTCCTAACGATTGATGTGCAACTCCACCCGGCGGTTCTGCGCGCGGCCTTCATCGGTGGCGTTATCGGCGACCGGCTCGCTTTCACCGCGACCCTCACTGGTGAGTTTGTTCGGCGCCAGGCCCTGGCTCAGCAGATAAGCGGCGACACTGCTCGCACGCCGTTCCGACAATGCCTGGTTGTAGGCATCCGACCCTTTACTGTCGGTGTGACCGATGACCTTGATGCTCACCACGTCGGCATTGCGCAGTTTGTCCATCAGCGTATCGAGCTGGGCTTTGGCAGCCGGGGTCAGGTCGGACTTGTCGAAATCGAACAGCACATTGCCGGCATCGCTGAGTGTGATGACTTCCGTCTGCGGTGCAGGCTCCGGCACTTTTTCTGTGACCGGATACTGCGGCAATGGACATCCACGGTGATCGACCGGGGTATTGGCCGGCGTATCCGGGCAACGGTCGCGGCGGTCGAACACGCCGTCGTCGTCTTCATCGCCGTCCTGGGCGTAACAGATCAGTCCGCCGGTGAGTATCCCCAGCGCCGCTCCGCCGCCGGCCCAGCCAGCACTTTCAATGGCGCCGAGACCGCCACCGACCAGCCCGCCGATAAGGCTGCAGATCGGCCACGTACGTTGATTGAGGGGGGCATCGCCATCGCTGTGAGTGGCGCAACCGGTTAGCAAGCTGCCTAACAGCAGTACCGGCAAGACGGACCTTGAGAAAACAGTCATTGTGAAAGCTCCTGTGTCACCGGCCCATACCGGTTACACAGGAGTAAAGACCCGCATCCGCGACTGCACAAGCCGCGGATGCGAGAGGTCTAGCGGACGATTTTGATTTCGGTACGACGGTTTTGCGCACGACCGTCAGCGGATTTGTTGTCGGCCACAGGCTGGCTTTCACCCAGACCAGACACCGAAACGAAGCTGGCGCGCGGCACACCTTGCTGAATCAGGTAGTCCACCACCGAGTGGGCGCGACGATCCGACAGTTTCTTGTTGTAGGCATCGCTGCCCACGCTGTCGGTATGGCCGGTCACGGTCAGTTGTGCTGTAGAGGATTCCTGTTTCAGGCGCGTGGCGACCTTGTCGAGTACTTGCTTGTCAGGGCCGGTCAATGTGGCTTTGTCGAACTGGAAGTGCACATCACGGATGACAATGGTTTCTTCCTTGACCACTACAGCTTCTTCGACCACAGGTGCAGGCGTTGGTGGAGGGCAACCGTCAGCGTCGACCTGTACGCCTTTAGGCGTGCCCGGGCACTTGTCGCGACTGTCCGGCACGCCATCGCCATCTTCGTCGCCATCACCGTGCACCCAGCAATAAGCCGCTGCCGTGCCACCGATCAGCAACGCGCCGTAGCCGGCCCACGCCGAACTCTCGGTCGCGCCGAGACCGGCACCCACCACACCACCGACCGCCGCACAGGTCGGCCAGTCGGTTTTCTGCAAACCTGCACAACCAGTCAACACACTGGTTAGCAGAATCAAAGGTAATGCTGTCCGAACTATGCTCATCTGGTTTTCTCCTGAGGGATCGGCTTAGAACCGATTCAGGGAGTAAAGACCGGAGTTTTAATCTCCGCCAGCAATAGGCCACCGCTGTTTGCGAGCGTGTTCACAGGACTTTGACGCTTTTGCCGCAAACCCGCGAGACAGGGCGCTAGGCTCCAATGATAGAGCGCGCTAGTCTTGGCGGTCTGATTGAGGAGCTTCGATGAACGTCGCCATTTCTTCCCGCACGCCGCAACAGGCGTTGGCCGCTTTGCTGGATCGCTACGCACCGGCGCGTCTTTTGCTGATCGGCGCCAGCGAGTTTCCGGCCCTGAGCGCCTTTAAAGAGGCGCATCCTGACACCGTCGTCGCCCACGCCGCGCCCGGCGCCTTGCCTGCCGAACTGGCGGCGCAGCGCTTCGATCTGGCGCTGGTGGTCGATTGCCTGGAACATTTGCCCAAGCGCGATGGCCTGAATCTGTTGGGCGGGATTCGTAATCTCAATGCCAGCCGCATCGCGGTGCTGGCGGATCTGTCCGCCAGCGGTTGGCAGGAAACCGACTTCTATTCGCTGGCGCTGCAAGCCAGCGAACGCTTTCAACGCGACGATCAAGTGCTGACGCTGTTCACCTATGATCTGCTTGAATACAAACAAGTCCCCGACTGGCTCAATTCGCGCTTCTGGGCCAATCCGGAAAACTTCGGGAAATACTGGTGGTAATGCAATGAGTACAGCCATTTGCCCTTGCGGCAGCGGCAATCTGCTGGATGCCTGCTGCGGCCATTATCACGACGGCCATCCTGCGCCGTGCGCCGAGGCACTGATGCGTTCGCGCTACAGCGCGTATGTGCTGGGTTTGATCGATTACCTTGTGGCGACTACCCTGCCCGCCCAGCAAGCGGGGCTGGATAGGCAGTCGATCGGCAACTGGAGCGCGCAAAGTACCTGGCTCGGTCTTGAAGTAGAAAGTTCGGAGGTCTTTGGCGGCCAGCCGGAACACGCCTTCGTCACCTTCACCGCGCGCTGGCACGATGATCAGGGTGAACACAGCCATCGCGAGCGCTCCTCGTTCGTGCAGAACACCGGACGCTGGTACTTCATTGATCCGACAGTGCAAATGAAGCTGGGGCGCAATGACAGTTGCCCGTGCGCGAGCGGGCAGAAGTTCAAGAAGTGCTGTGCAGCGTATTTCGGCGCTTAAGATCAAAAGATCGCAGCCTGCGGCAGCTCCTACAGAGGTAGGCGATCTCATGCAGGAGCTGCCGCAGGCTGCGATCTTTTAGGACTAGACTGAGCATCAAAGGGAGTTATCACATGCTCGGTCGCAGGCGCACATTTCAGTTCTTGATGCTTACGCTGGTACTCAACCTCGGCGGTTGTGCGTCGTGGTTCAGCGATGACAGCGTCGACCCCGCCGTGCACCTGGTAAAAGTCGAGGTGGTGCGCGCCAAGCTGCTCGAACAGAAATTCATCCTGCACTTTCGCATCGACAATCCCAATGACAGCGACCTGACCGTGCGCGGTCTCGAATACCGCATTCATCTGGCCGACATGTTGCTGGCCGAAGGCGAGCATGAACACTGGTTCACCGTCGGGCCCAGGCACAGCGCCTATTTCAAAGTGCCGATCCGCACCAACCTCTGGCCGAAGGTAAAAGACGTGGTGAAACTGCTGAAAAATCCGAATCAGCAGATTCCCTATCGTTTGCAGGGCGAAATGGAAACAGGTTTATTCATCGCCCACTACGTGCACCTTGAGCGCAATGGCGTGATAATCCCCGCCGATTTAATTCCGGAGCAACACCGATGACCCAGCAACCTCATGTCCATGGCCCAGACTGCAACCACGATCATGATCATGACCATCATCACGATCATGACCACGGCCACGTGCACGGCCCGAACTGCGGCCACGCCCACCAGGAACCGGTGCGCAATGCCCTGAAAGATGTCGGCCGCAACGATCCTTGCCCATGCGGCAACGGCAAGAAATTCAAGAAGTGCCACGGCGCGTGATGCCCGGGGCGGACAGTCGTTTCGCCTGACACACCGCTTTCGCGAGCAAGCTCGCTCCCACCGTTGATCTGCACTGAACATTTTTTTTGTGGACATCCGCAGGCCCTGTGGGAGCTGGCTTGCCAGCGATGAGGCCGGCACATTCAACATTGATGTCGCCTGTTACTCCGCCATCGCTGGCAAGCCAGCTCCCACAGGTTATCAGTCGGCTGCCAAAATCTGTGCAGCACTGACCACCGTCGCATACTCCCCCTGCAAATTCCCCAGCGACATTGCGTGCACCTCTTCCGCCGTGCGCAATGTGCCGAAATAATCGGCCTTGTCGAAGGTGAAACAGGCATCCTCCGCCACCCACGCAGCAAAGCCAAGATTGCCCGCCGTACGCGCCGTTGACTCCACCGAGTTGTTGGTCGCCACACCGACGATGACCAACTGCCCGATGCCCGCCTCGCGCAACTGCGCCTCTAATCCGCTGGCACAAAACGCATCCGGCACCTGCTTCTGAATCAGCCATTCGCCATCCTGCGGCAAAAACCTGTCCTGAAATTCCACCCCTTCCTGCTCGGGCCAGAACACCGAATCCAGCTCACGCGACAGATGCTGCACATGAATCACCGGCCTTGCACTACGCCGCCACAGCCCCAACAGATCAAGGATTCGCTCTTGCGCCTGAGGATTGTTTCTTCGCCCCAAACGCGGCTGCAGGATGCCTTTTTGCTGGTCGATGATGATCAGTGCAGCGTTGGCCTGAAGCTCCATGGCGATTTTTCTCATGTGGGGTCATTGAATTTGCCCCAGTTCAGCATCACCTCTTCCAGTCAGGCAAGCTTTCGAATGCACACGGGATCACCTGACGCCGGCGTTTGCTGTCCGCACGCAAATCCATTTCTGCTTTGGAGTTCTCCATGATCGACCTGTATTACTGGACCACCCCCAACGGCCACAAGATTTCCCTGTTCCTTGAAGAAGCCGGCCTGCCGTACAACGTGCACCCGATCAACATCAGCCAGGGTGAGCAGTTCCAGCCACACTTTCTGAAGATCGCGCCGAACAACCGCATCCCCGCCATCGTCGATCACGAGCCGGCCGATGGCGGCGAGCCGTTGTCGCTGTTCGAATCAGGGGCGATTCTTTTATATCTGGCGGAAAAAACCGGCCAGTTCCTGCCCAAAGACCTGCGCGGTCGGCAGACGGCCCTGCAATGGTTGTTCTGGCAAATGGGCGGCCTCGGGCCGATGGCCGGGCAGAATCATCACTTCAGCCAGTTTGCGCCGGAGAAAATCCCCTACGCGATCAAACGCTACATTGATGAAACCGCGCGGCTGTATGGCGTGCTGGACAAACAATTGGCCAACAACGACTTCGTCGCCGGCAGCGAATACAGCATTGCCGACATGGCGATCTATCCGTGGATCGTCTCGCACAAATGGCAAAGCCAGAACCTTGAAGACTTCCCGCATGTGCAGCGCTGGTTCAACCACATCAAGGATCGCCCGGCGACCGTGAAGGCGTATGCGCTGGTGCAGAAGATCAATCCGCCGAAATCCTGAATGAAGATCAAAAGATCGCAGCCTGCGGCAGCTCCTGCATTGGAATGCGCGTCCCTGTAGGAGCTGCCGCAGGCTGCGATCTTTTCCATTCGACAGAAATACACAAATAACCCCCGCCCCCGCTTGCGCGGCCACCTCCTGCTCACTAACGTAGCGCCTTTACTGACGCTACCCCCCGCAGGAGCTTTGCCATGGCCTCGCCAGCCCTTACTCATTTTCTTCCCCGGTTCGGCGTTGCCGCAGCAGTGGCCGGTGTTTTGGGCCTGTCCGGTTGCCAGAACTGGAACGCCCAGGACACCCTGCCGCCGACCTCCGGCGTGCAACCGCTCAAGGGTCTGGCGCAGAACGTGTCGGTACGCCGCAATGCCATGGGCATGCCGCTGATCGAAAGCAATACCTTCCACGACGCGCTGTTCAGCCTCGGCTACGTGCACGCCAGCGACCGCATCAACCAGATGGTCACCCTGCGTTTGTTGGCTCAGGGCCGTCTGGCGGAAATGTCCGGCGCCTCGATGCTCGATGCCGACCGCTACATGCGCGCGGTCAACCTGAAGAAAAGCGCCGGTGAGCTGTACAAGGCTTCGTCGCCACGCCTCAAGCGCTTCTTCGAAGTCTATGCGCGGGGGGTCAATGCCTACCTGTTCCGCTACGCCGACAAGTTGCCGGGCGACCTCGCCTCCAGCGGTTACAAGCCTGAATACTGGAAACCGGAAGATTCGGCGCTGATTTTCGCCCTGCTGAATTTCAGCCAGTCAGCCAACCTGCCGGAAGAAATTTCCTCGCTGGTGCTCGCGCAAACCGTGACCACCGACAAACTCGCCTGGCTGACGCCGTCCGCACCCGACGAGAATCTGCCACTGGCCGAAGCCGACAAGCTGCAAGGGCTCAAACTCAACGGGCAGATTCCCGGCCTGACTGAATTGAGCAGCGCCAGCCAGCAACTGTCGACACTGAACATGCTCGGTGCTACGTCTTCGAACAACTGGGCGCTCGCCCCGCAACGCAGCCGCAGCGGTAAAAGCATTCTCGCCAGCGACGCCCACGGGCCGCTGGCCGCGCCGTCGCTGTGGAGCTTCGTGCAGATCCGCGCCCCGAAATATCAGGCCGCTGGCGTCACCGTCGCCGGTCTGCCGCTGGTGCTCGGTGGCTTCAACGGCAAAGTGGCGTGGAGCACCACCAGCGTGCTCGGCGACAACCAGGACCTGTTCCTGGAAAAAATCCGTCGCCAGGGCAGCAGCCTGACCTATGAGGTCAATGGCAAATGGCAGCCGCTGGGCGTGCGCAACGAAACCTATTTCGTCAAAGGCCAGCGACCGGTTCGTGAAGCGGTGTACGAAACCCGTCATGGCGCGTTGCTCAACAGTGCTCAAGCCGCCGCACAAGGCAGCGGTTTCGGCCTGGCCTTGCAGACGCCGAGCTTCACCGACGACAAGTCGCTGGATGCGTTTTTCGATCTGACCCGCGCACAAACCGTTGAACGTGCTTCGGACGCCAGCCGCGAGATCCGCGCCATTGCGCTGAATCTGGTGTTTGCCGACGCGAGCAACATTGGCTGGCAAGTCACTGGCCGTTTCCCGAACCGTCGTGAAGGCGAAGGTCTGCTGCCATCGCCAGGCTGGGAAGGCCGCTACGACTGGGACGGTTACGCCGACCCGATGCTGCACCCCTACGATCAAGACCCGGCGCAAGGCTGGCTCGGCACCGCCAACCAGCGCGTGATTCCTCACGGTTACGGCATGCAGTTGTCGAATTCCTGGGCGGCGCCGGAGCGTGGCGAACGCTTGGCGGAACTGGCCGGCAGCGGCAAACACGACAGCCGCAGCGTGATCGCCATGCAATACGACCAGACCACCACGTTCGCCGCCAAGCTGAAAAAAGTGTTTGAAGCTCCAGGCATGAAGCAGCCGCTGAAGCAGGCCATCGATGCGCTGCCGGAAGCGGATCGCAGCAAGGCCCGCGAGGCGTTGACGCGGCTGATGGCGTTCGACGGCAAGCTCAGCCCGACATCGGCCGATGCGGCGATGTACGAACTGTTCCTGCAAGAAAGCATGAAGCAGATTTTCCTCGACGAACTCGGCCCGGAATCGAGCGCGGCGTGGAAAGCGTTTATTGCCAACGGGGATTTGTCCTACGCGGCGCAGGCCGATCATCTGTTGGGACGTGAAGACAGCCCGTTCTGGGACGACACTCGCACGCCGCAGAAAGAAGACAAAGCAGTGATTCTTGCCCGCAGTCTTGCGGCGGCGATCAGCGCTGGCGACAGTCAGTTGGGCGGCGATCACCGCGCCTGGCAGTGGGGCAAATTGCACAGCTATGCCTGGAAAAACAGCAATGGTCAGACGGTACGCGGCCCATTGGCGGCGGGTGGCGACCACACCACGTTGAACACGTCGGCCTTCGCCTGGGGTCAGGACTTCAACACCACGCGCGCGCCGTCGATGCGCTTTATCGTCGACTTCGGTCAGGCTGAACCGCTGATGGGGCAGAACGGTACGGGGCAATCGGGTAATCCGCTCAGCCCGAACTATCTCAATGGCATTGATGCGTGGTTGAAGGGGCAATACATTGGTTTGCCGATGCAGCCGCAGAACTTTGACCGGGTGTACGGCAAAACCCGTTTGACTCTTACTCCCGGCAAATAAGGCAAAGGTCAAAAGCCCCTCTCCCTAACCCTCTCCCGGAGGGAGAGGGGACTGATTGGGGGTTGCTGCAGGTCTACGCCGACCTGAAGGAGTGTGCCGAATCCGGAATTTGCTCGGTTCAACTCGTCGGGCATCTCGGTCGGCCTTGTAAATCAAAAGCCCCTCACCCTAGCCCTCTCCCGGAGGGAGAGGGGACTGATTGGGGGTTGCTGCAGGTCTACGCCGACCTGAAGGTGCTGTGCTGAATCCGGAATTTGCTCGGTTTAACTCGTCGGGCATCTCGGTCGGCCTTGTAAATCAAAAGCCCCTCACCCTAGCCCTCTCCCGGAGGGAGAGGGGACTGATTGGAGGTTGCTGCAGACTTGCGCCGACCTGAAGGTGCTGTGCTGAATCCGGAATTGGATCGGTTCGTGTCTTTCCAGATCCGAGATTTGCTTGGTTCTTGCTGTGTCGAATCCATAATCGACTCGGTTTTTCAGGTCGATGGATAGCGCCAGACACCTCGGTCGGCTCCCTCTCCCTCTGGGAGAGGGCTGGGGTGAGGGTTGCTCTTCAAAGTCGATAGAACTTCTGGACTCGCGCCAACCTCATAGCTAACAAGCCCCCATTCCTGGTAACGACATGGACCTTGTTATCGCCCGCCCCGAAGGTCTCTATTGCCCTGCCGGGGATTTCTACATTGATCCGTGGCGCCCCGTCGAGCGCTCGGTCATTACCCATGCCCACGGCGATCACGCCCGCACCGGCAACCAGCATTATCTGGCCAGCAGCGCCAGCGAAGGGATTCTGCGCGCACGACTGGGGCAGGACATCAACCTGCAAACCCTCGCCTACGGTCAGCGCCTCACCCATCACGGTGTCACCTTGAGCTTTCATCCCGCCGGCCACGTGCTCGGCTCGGCACAGGTGCGTCTGGAATACGGCGGCGAAGTCTGGGTCGCGTCCGGCGATTACAAGATCGAGCCGGACGGTACCTGCGCGCCGTTCGAACCGGTGCGCTGCCACACCTTCATCACCGAGTCGACCTTCGGCCTGCCAATCTATCGCTGGCAGCCGCAGGCGCAGGTGTTCGCCGAGATCAATCAGTGGTGGGCAGCGAACATTGCCGCCGGCAAAGCCAGCGTGTTGTTCTGCTATTCGTTCGGCAAGGCCCAGCGGATTCTCCACGGCATTGACGAAAGCCTCGGGCCAATCCTCAGCCACGGCGCGGTCGAGCCGCTGAATCGGGTGTACCGCGAGGCCGGCGTGTATCTGCCGCCGACGATCTACGCCGGTAACGTCGCCAAAAATGATCCACGGATGCGTGAGGCACTGGTCATCGCCCCGCCCTCGGCCGGTGGCAGTAGCTGGATGCGCCGTTTCGGTGATTTCAGCGATGCCTTCGCCAGCGGCTGGATGCGCCTGCGCGGTACCCGGCGGCGGCGCGGTGTTGATCGCGGCTTCGTCCTTTCCGATCACGCCGACTGGCCTGGCCTGTTGTGGGCAATCAACCAGACCGGTGCCGAACGGGTGATGGTCACGCACGGTTCGATCGGTGTGCTGGTGCGTCATCTGCGCGAGAACGGTCTGGATGCGCAAGGCTTTAACACCGAATACGGTGATGACGAGGAAGACAACATCGCCGCCGAACCCACCGTCGCCGAGACTTCAACATGAAAGCCTTCGCCGAGTTGTACGCCGAGCTCGACGCCACCACTTCAAGCAACGCCAAACTGGCAGCGATGCAAGCTTACTTTGCCCTGGCGGCACCGCAGGACGCGGCGTGGGCGGTGTACTTTTTGTCCGGCGGACGGCCTCGGCAATTGGTCCCGGTGCGGATTCTGCGCGAAATTGCCGTGGAGATGTCAGGCCTCGAACCGTGGCTGTTCGAGGAGAGCTATCAGTCGGTCGGCGATCTGGCGGAGACCATTTCGCTGGTACTCCCGGAAAACCCGCACAGTTCTGAAGCCGGCCTCGCCGAATGGATCGAGGACAAACTGCTGCCGCTGCTTGGTGAAACGCCGGAGTTTCTTTCCCGACAATTGCCAGCGCTGTGGGCACAACTCGATCGATCAAGCCTGATGTTGTGCATCAAACTGATCACCGGCAGCTTCCGCGTCGGCGTGTCGAAATTGCTGGTTACCCGAGCCTTGGCCTCTATGGCCGGGCTGGACAGCAAGCGCGTGGCGCAGCGTTTGGTCGGATACACCGACCTGTCGAACCGCCCCAGCGCCGCCAGTTACCTGAAACTGATTGCCCCGGAATCCGCCGACGAACACGCCCAGCGCGGCGGACAGCCGTATCCATTTTTCCTCGCCCACGCGTTGTCGCAACCGGTTGAGGAATTTGAAGCGCTGATCGGCCCGGCCAGCGACTGGCAGATTGAATGGAAATGGGATGGCATCCGCGCACAAGTGGTCAAACGCGAGGGCCGCTTGTGGGTGTGGTCGCGCGGCGAAGAACTGGTCACCGAGCGCTTCCCCGAGCTGGATGTGCTGGTCCACGGTTTGCCGGACGGCACGGTGATCGATGGCGAGATCGTCGTGTGGAAGAGCACGCATCCGCGCACTGAAGACGCCTTCGATCCGCAATCGACCGAACCACCGGCCGTACAGCCCTTCGCTCTGCTGCAACAACGCATCGGCCGCAAGACTCTCGACAAGAAAATCCTCGAAGACGTGCCGGTGGTGGTGCTCGCCTACGACTTGCTCGAATGGCAGGGCGAAGACTGGCGCAACCAGCCGCAAGCCAAACGTCGTGCGCAACTTGAAGAGGTTATCGCAAGCTGCAACAGCCCGGTGTTGCTGCCCTCCCCCGTGCTGACTGGCAGTGACTGGTTCGACCTCGCCCGTCAGCGCGAGGCCTCTCGGCGTTTGGGGGTCGAAGGCATGATGCTCAAGGCGCGGGATTCGCTGTATGGCGTCGGCCGCACCAAGGACATGGGCGTCTGGTGGAAGTGGAAAGTCGATCCGTTCAGTGTCGATGCCGTGTTGATTTATGCGCAACGAGGGCATGGTCGACGGGCTAGTCTCTACAGCGATTACACCTTTGCCGTGTGGGACGGGCCACCGGAGTCAAGCCAACGGGCGCTGGTGCCGTTCGCCAAGGCCTATTCGGGACTGACCGATGCGGAGATGCGTCAGGTCGACAGCATCGTGCGCAAGACCACGGTGGAGAAATTTGGCCCGGTGAGCAGCGTGAAACCGAGCCTGGTGTTTGAGCTGGGTTTCGAGGGCATCGCCCTTTCGCGGCGACACAAGAGCGGAATTGCCGTGCGGTTTCCACGGATGCTGCGCTGGCGACAAGATAAAACCGTGGATGAGGCGGATAGCCTAGCCACATTGCAGGATCTTCTCGCCTGAGTTCAACATGACGCGAAGATCGTTCCTACGCTCCGCGTGGGAATGCCTCAACGGACGCTCCGCGTTCGGCTCTGGATGGGACGCGGAGCGTCCCGGGCTGCATTCCCACACAGAGCGTGGGAACGATCAAAACCTGGTGTTTGATCCGAAAGGGTGCAACGAAATAGCAATGCCCGTTTCCGGGCATCCAACCGCCCTCAACATCCCCCGCCCAACCTTTTAAAACGCTTGTTCGGGACTATGGTTCGGAAATTGCTACTTTCTATAGGTCGTACGCGTTCCAGTAACAATAATTCTGCGCCACAAGCGCTCATATTGGTTCTTAGGGATTGAATAATGAAAAAAGCATTGCTGACCCTTTCTGCACTGGCGTTGTGCATGGCCGCTGGCTCCGCGCTGGCCAAGGAATACAAAGAGCTGCGCTTTGGCGTTGACCCTTCGTACGCACCGTTTGAGTCGAAAGCGGCCGACGGCAGCCTGGTGGGCTTCGACATCGACCTGGGCAACGCGATCTGCGCCGAACTGAAGGTCAAGTGCAAGTGGGTCGAAAGTGACTTCGACGGTATGATTCCGGGCCTCAAGGCCAACAAATTCGACGGTGTGATCTCGTCGATGACCGTGACCCCGGCCCGCGAAAAAGTCATCGACTTCTCCAGCGAACTGTTCTCCGGCCCGACCGCTTATGTGTTCAAGAAAGGTTCCGGCATCACCGCAGACGTCGCGTCCCTCAAGGGCAAAACCGTCGGCTACGAGCAAGGCACTATTCAAGAGGCCTACGCCAAAGCCGTGCTGGACAAGGCCGGCGTGAAAACCCAGGCCTATCAGAACCAGGATCAAGTGTATTCCGACCTGACCTCCGGCCGCCTCGACGCCGGTATCCAGGACATGCTGCAAGCCGAACTGGGCTTTTTGAAGTCGCCACAGGGCGCCGACTATGACGTCAGCAAGCCAGTGGACAGCGAATTGCTGCCAGCCAAGACCGCTGTCGGTATTAAGAAAGGTAACACTGAGCTGAAGGCGCTTTTAGATAAAGGTATCAAAGCGTTACACGATGACGGCAAATACGCCGAGATTCAAAAGAAACACTTTGGCGATCTGAATCTGTACAGCGGCAAATAATGCCCCGGCGCCCATCATCGATGGGCGCCTTTTCCATCCGCTCAGGTTGCTGATTTATGTTCGAAACCCTCCTGCAAAATCTGGGGCTCGCCGCCTTCAGCCTCAAGGGCTTTGGTCCTTTGTTGCTGGAAGGCACCTGGATGACTATCAAATTATCGGCGTTGTCGCTGCTGGTGGCCGTGTTGCTCGGCCTGCTCGGCGCCAGTGCCAAACTGTCAAAAATCAAACTGGTGCGCCTGCCCGCCCAGCTCTACACCACGCTGATTCGCGGCGTACCGGATCTGGTGCTGATGCTGCTGATCTTCTACAGCCTGCAAACCTGGCTGACGTCCCTGACTGACTACATGGAATGGGAATACATCGAGATCAACCCATTCAGCGCCGGGGTACTGACCCTGGGCTTCATTTATGGTGCGTATTTCACCGAGACCTTCCGTGGCGCGATCCTCGCGGTGCCGCGTGGTCAGGTTGAAGCTGCCACCGCGTATGGCCTCAAACGCGGCCAGCGCTTTCGTTTCGTGGTGTTCCCGCAAATGATGCGTTTCGCCTTGCCGGGCATCGGCAATAACTGGATGGTGATGCTCAAGGCCACGGCACTGGTGTCGATCATCGGTTTGGCCGACTTGGTCAAAGCCGCGCAGGACGCCGGTAAAAGCACCTATCAACTGTTCTACTTCCTGGTCCTTGCTGCGTTTATTTACTTGCTGATCACCAGTGCGTCGAACTTCATCCTGCGTTGGCTGGAACGCCGCTACGCCGCCGGTGCCCGGGAGGCCGTGCGATGATCGAACTTCTGCAGGAATACTGGCGCGCCTTCCTTTATACCGACGGCCAGAACATCACCGGGCTGGCGATGACGATGTGGCTGCTCACGGCCTCAATCGTTATCGGTTTCCTCGTCTCGATTCCTTTGTCGATCGCGCGGGTATCGCCGCACTTCTACATTCGCTGGCCGGTGCAGTTCTACACCTACCTGTTCCGTGGCACGCCGTTGTATATCCAGTTGCTGATTTGCTACACCGGTATTTACAGCCTGGCCGCCGTGCGGGCGCAGCCGCTGCTCGACAGTTTCTTTCGCGATGCGATGAACTGTACGATTCTGGCGTTCGCCCTCAATACCTGCGCCTACACCACGGAGATTTTCGCCGGGGCGATCCGCAGCATGAACCACGGCGAGGTCGAAGCCGCCAAGGCTTACGGACTGACCGGCTGGAAGCTCTATGCCTACGTGATCATGCCGTCGGCGCTGCGCCGTTCGTTGCCTTATTACAGCAACGAAGTGATCCTGATGCTGCACTCGACCACCGTGGCTTTCACCGCGACGATCCCCGACATCCTGAAAGTCGCGCGGGACGCCAACTCGGCGACCTTCCTGACCTTTCAGTCGTTCGGCATCGCCGCGCTGATCTACCTGACCATTACCTTTGCGCTGGTCGGCCTGTTCCGCCTTGCCGAACGCCGATGGCTGGCCTTCCTCGGCCCGACTCACTAGGACAACACAGCAAATGCGCCACCTGATCCATGACTTGCTGGCCCCGCTGCCGGGGACCGCACGACAGATCCACAGCTTCCACTTTGGCCCGGAGCGGGCCAAAGGCAAGATCTACATCCAGTCTTCACTGCATGCCGACGAATTGCCGGGCATGCTCGTCGCCTGGCATCTCAAGCAGCGCCTGACGGAGCTGGAAGCTGCCGGCCGCCTGCGCAGTCAGATCGTGCTTGTACCGGTGGCCAACCCGGTCGGCCTCGAACAAGTGCTGATGGATGTGCCGCTGGGCCGCTACGAACTGGAAAGCGGACAGAACTTCAACCGCTGGTTCGTCGACCTCAGCGAGGAAATCGGCAACGCCATCGAGGGCAGGCTGAACGACGATCCGCAGCACAACCTTGAACTTATCCGCACGCATCTGCGTGACGCCCTCGCCCGCCAGACCGCCGCTACGCAACTGCAATCCCAGCGCCTGACCCTGCAACGGTTGGCGTGCGATGCCGACATGGTGCTGGATTTGCACTGCGATTTCGAATCGGTGGTGCACCTTTACACCACGCCTGAAGCCTGGCCGCAGGTCGAGCCATTGGCGCGTTATATCGAGGCTCAGGCGAGCTTGCTGGCCACCGATTCCGGCGGCCAGTCGTTCGACGAATGTTTCACCCTGTTGTGGTGGCAATTGAAGGAACGCTTCGCCGAACATTTCGAGATTCCCCTCGGCAGTTTCTCGGTGACCGTCGAGTTGCGCGGCCAAGGTGACGTCAATCATCCGATGGCCAGCCGCGACTGTCAGGCGCTGATCGACTATCTGATCCAGTTCGATGCAATCGTCGGCGAAACCAAACCGCAGCCGCCATTGCCGTTTCCGGCCACCCCGCTGGCCGGTGTCGAACCGGTGACCACGCCGGTTGGCGGCTTGCTGGTGTACAGCGTCACAGCAGGGCAATACCTGGAAGCCGGCCAGCAAATCGCCGAAATCATCGACCCGATCCACGACAAGGTCACCCCCATTCATTGCGTCGCCGCCGGCCTGCTGTATGCCCGTTCGCTGCGACGCATGGCCACGGCCGGCATGGTCATCGCCCACGTCGCGGGCGCCGAAGCCTACCGCAGCGGCTACCTACTTTCGCCTTGAGGATGTCTGTCCCATGTACAAACTGACCGTTGAAGGCCTGCACAAAAGCTATGGCGACCATCAGGTGCTCAAAGGCGTTTCGCTCAAGGCCAAGACCGGCGACGTGATCAGCCTGATCGGCGCCAGCGGCTCGGGCAAAAGCACCTTTTTGCGCTGCATCAACTTTCTCGAACAACCCAACGACGGCGCCATGAGCCTCGATGGCCAGGCGATCCGTATGGTCACCGACCGCCACGGCATGCATGTCGCCGACGCCGATGAACTGCAACGCCTGCGCACGCGACTGGCCATGGTGTTTCAGCATTTCAACCTGTGGAGCCACATGACCGTGCTGGAAAACATCACCATGGCCCCGCGCCGGGTACTGGGTTGCAGCAAACAGGAAGCCGACGATCGTGCCCGGCGTTATCTGGACAAGGTCGGCTTGCCGGCGCGGGTGGCGGATCAGTACCCGGCATTTCTTTCTGGCGGTCAGCAACAGCGCGTGGCGATCGCTCGGGCGTTGGCGATGGAACCGGAAGTGATGTTGTTTGACGAACCGACTTCAGCGCTCGATCCGGAGTTGGTCGGGGAAGTGTTGAAGGTGATTCAAGGCCTGGCTGAAGAGGGTCGAACCATGATCATGGTCACCCACGAAATGAGCTTCGCGCGCAAGGTGTCGAGCCAGGTGCTGTTCTTGCACCAAGGTCTGGTGGAAGAAGAAGGTGCGCCCGAAGACGTATTGGGTAACCCGAAGAGCGAACGCTTGAAGCAATTTCTCAGTGGCAACCTGAAGTAGCCTCAGGGTTGAAACAGCAGCAGCAGCCGGTTTTCCGGCTGCTGTTATTCAGGCATCAGGTTCAAGCTGGATGATCGAACTTGAAACTGCCATTTTCAATCAGGATTGCATTTCCATCGGTACCGCTGAAGGTGCCGGAAAACTGCGCGTTCCCGCCTACCGTCAATTCCATTGTCCCCGGAAAAACCACGGCCTCTGAAGTCTGATTTTCACCTCGCATAGCTGCGGTTGCTCGCGGCTGCGAAGTGATGGAAATTAAACTTGTCATAGCGCTGCATGGTCACTGGAAGAACATCTTCTGAGCGCACGTAGCCGGCATGCCCATCTCGCCCGACCTCGCAAAAATCTGGTTCAGCGCCCGCCACTGGAAGCCGTTCACTTTTCAGAAACAAGTCTGGGCGGCGGTCAAACGTGGGGAATCCGGATTGCTCCATGCCAGCACCGGTGCCGGCAAAACCTATGCGGTGTGGTTCGCTGCGCTCAACCGTTTCGCCAAACCCGCTGCCATCGTTGAAACCTCTCGCAAGCGCAAACCACCGGCCGAACCACTGACCGTGTTGTGGATCACGCCCATGCGCGCCCTCGCCGCCGACACCGCACGCGCGCTGCAAGCCCCTGTCGAGGATTTGCAAATACCGTGGAGCATCGGTCTGCGCACCGGCGACACCAGCAGCAGCGAACGCGCCCGCCAAAGTCGACGCCTGCCGACCACGTTGATCACCACACCGGAAAGCCTGACATTGCTGCTGGCCCGCGCTGATGCGCAGGTAGCGCTGTCGACGCTGCGGATGATCGTCGTCGACGAATGGCACGAACTGCTTGGCAACAAGCGCGGTGTGCAATTGCAACTGGCCCTCGCGCGTTTGCGGCGCTGGCAACCGGATCTGATTGTCTGGGGCGTCTCCGCCACGCTCGGTAATCAATCCCACGCCGAGGAAGTACTGATCCCACAGGGCGATGGCATCAGTGTTCACGGGCAAAGCGAAAAATCGCTGAAAGTCGACACCCTTATCCCGCCGTCCATTGAGCGCTTTCCGTGGGCTGGGCACATCGGTCTGAAGATGCTGCCCCAGGTCGTTGCCGAACTCGACGCCTGTGTTAGCACGCTGGTCTTCACCAACACCCGGGCGCAGTCGGAGATCTGGTATCAGGCGTTGCTTGAAGCGCGGCCGGACTGGGCTGGATTGATCGCGCTGCATCACAGCTCTCTGTCTCGCGACACCCGCGACTGGGTCGAGAAAGCCTTGAAGGATGGCCTGTTGAAAGCCGTGGTCTGCACCTCGAGCCTGGATCTGGGCGTGGACTTTCTGCCGGTCGAGCGCGTGCTGCAAATCGGTTCGGCCAAAGGTGTCGCACGTCTGATGCAGCGCGCCGGGCGTTCGGGCCATGCACCCGGGCGTACCTCTCGGGTGACGCTGGTGCCGACCCACAGCCTTGAATTGATCGAAGCCGTTGCTGCCCGCGATGCAGTCGAGCAACGGCGCATCGAACCGCGCCTGTCACCGCACAAACCGCTGGATGTGCTGGTCCAGCATCTGGTCAGCATGGCGCTGGGTGGTGGATTTTTGCCGGATGAGTTGTACGAAGAAGTCCGCAGCGCCTGGGCTTATCGTGATCTGACGCCTGCGGACTGGACGTGGGCGCTGGCTTTCGTACGCCACGGCGGAATGTCTCTGACAGCCTATCCGGATTACCGCCGGGTTGAACCGGATGAACATGGCGTCTGGCGTGTACCGGATGCGCGTCTGGCACGGCGCCACCGCATGAGCGTGGGCACCATCGTCAGCGATGCCAGCATCAACCTGAAGTTCTGGAGCAAGGGCGGCGGCGGTAAACAGCTGGGCAGCGTCGAAGAAGGTTTTATCGCCCGGCTCAAACCCGGCGATGGGTTTCTGTTCGCCGGGCGTTTGCTGGAGTTGGTGCGCGTGGAAAACATGACCGCTTACGTCAAGCGCAGCAGCGTGAAAAAAGCGGCGGTGCCGCGCTGGAATGGCGGGCGCATGCCGCTCTCCAATGAACTGGCGCAAGCCGTGGTGACACGCTTCAGTGCGGCCGCAGAAGGTGAGTTCATCGGCGCGGAAATGCAGGCACTGCGACCGCTGCTGGAGACTCAGGCTCGCTGGTCGGGTCTGCCGACCGTTAACAATATGCTCGCGGAGGTGCTGAAATCCCGCGAGGGCTGGCATCTTTTCCTCTATCCGTTCGCCGGGCGGCAGGTGCATCTGGGGCTGGCGAGTTTGCTCGCCTGGCGCGTCAGTCAGCGCCAACCGGTGACGTTCTCGATTGCGGTGAATGATTACGGTCTGGAGCTGCTCAGTGCCACGCCGGTGGATTGGTCGAAGCAGCTCAACGCTGAACTGCTCGACCCTGGGCATCTTTTGGCTGACGTTCTGGCAAGTCTCAATGCTGGCGAACTGGCTTTGCGGCGTTTTCGCGAAATCGCGCGAATTGCCGGACTGGTGTTCGGCGGTTACCCCGGCGCGCCGAAAAGCACCCGACAGGTGCAGGCTTCGAGCGGACTGTTCTTTGAAGTATTTAAACAATATGACGCGGACAACCTGTTGCTCGCCCAGGCCGGGGAAGAAGTCCTGCGCGAAGAGCTGGATATTCGTCGACTGGAACAGACGCTGGATCGCATCAATCGGATGAAACTCGACCTGCAGCAGATCAAACGTCCTACGCCATTGGGCTTTCCGTTGCTGGTGGAGCGCATGCGCGAAAGTATGAGTTCGGAAAAACTCGCCGACCGGATCAGACGGATGGTCGGGGATCTGGAAAAATCGGCCGACAAGGGCAAACGCCCATGAATACGCCTTATCCCGTAAGACTGGCCGGGGAAGAGCTTTGGCTGCTGCCGGAAAAAGCCCTGTACTGGCCGGCGCAACAGGCGCTGCTGATAGCCGACGTGCATTTCGGCAAAGCCGCGGCTTACCGCAGCCTCGGCCAACCGGTTCCGCAGGGCACCACGGCGAGCAATATCGCGGTGATTGATCGATTGCTGGCAACGCTGCCCTGCCGACAACTGATATTTCTCGGAGACTTCCTGCATGGCCCCGGCTCGCACGCTGCGGGCACTTTAGGGGCGTTGGCGGAATGGCGTGCACGCCACGCGGGTCTGCCGATGACGCTGATTCGCGGCAATCATGACAAACGCGCAGGGGATCCACCGGCGGCGCTGAACATTCGAGTGGTGCCAGAGCCGCTATTGTTGGGCCCATTCGCCCTGCAGCACGAGCCCGAGCCACATCCTCAACGGCATGTGCTGGCCGGACATGTGCATCCGGTTTATCGGCTGCATGGCAAGGGCCGCCAGAGTTTGCGGCTGGCGTGTTTCAGGTTGGGTGAACGCATCAGTCTGATGCCCGCGTTCGGCGCGTTTACCGGCGGTTATCCGGTCGAGAGGGATGACTGCTGCAAAATCTTTGTCATCGGTGATAACCAAATCTGGCCAGTCAGTTGAACCGCCCCTCAACCCTGCAGGAGCAGAGCTTGCTCACGAAGGCGTCCGCCCATTCACCCAGGATGAAACAGACAGACCGCTTCGCGAGCAAGCTTCGCTCCTACAAAAGCACAAGCATCAGGCCACCGGCGCCGGTGGTGGCTCATCCGGCAGGGTCGGCTCGCCCGGTTCGGTCGGCTGTTCGTTGGGCGTGTCGGGATCAGGCTGTCCGGGAATTCCACCGGCCATGCTCAAGGATGGTTGTGCCAACAGGGACCAGGCCAATACGCCAACCTGATTGGGCTCAAGCCTTGCCAGCTCGGCACTGATATGCGGATCGATCTTCATGGAGCACTCCTCGGCGAAGGCCCGTTTTGCCAGAAGCAAGAACGGGCAGTACACCCCATAGAGTGTCTGCCCGCCAAAGAATTCCCGACATCCGCCGGATGGACTAATCAGGTACGCGGCAGAGTCACGCCACGCTGGCCCTGGTACTTGCCGCCGCGATCCTTGTAGGAAACTTCACATTCTTCATCGGATTCAAGGAAGAGCATCTGCGCCACGCCTTCGTTGGCGTAGATTTTCGCCGGCAGGTTGGTGGTGTTGGAAAATTCCAGGGTCACATGACCTTCCCACTCAGGCTCAAGCGGCGTGACGTTGACGATGATGCCGCAACGCGCGTAAGTGCTCTTGCCCAGGCAAATGGTCAATACGTTGCGTGGAATGCGGAAGTATTCGACGGTGCTGGCCAGGGCGAACGAGTTCGGCGGAATGATGCAGACGTCGCTGTGGACGTCGACGAAGCTGCCCGGGTCGAAGTTTTTCGGGTCGACGATCGACGAGTTGATGTTGGTGAACACCTTGAAATGGTTGGTGCAACGCACGTCGTAGCCGTAGCTCGACACACCGTAGGAGATCACTCGGCTGTCGTCGCTGCCGCGCACCTGGCGCTCGACGAACGGCTCGATCATGCCCTGTTCCTGCGCCATGCGGCGAATCCACTTGTCCGATTTGATGCTCATGGCGGGGTGTCCTGAATAGCGAGGTGGAAAAATTCTGTCCGGCATCTTACCGGGCGCGCCGCCTCGTTCAAAGTGCGCACTGCAATTCTCGGCGATCCCCCATGATTTACGCGGTCTGGCGACGAACCGTCACACCGCCGATCCCTAAATCGAAGAAACCTTCGCAAGAAGCATTGGCACGTCTCGGAAAAAGGGTTAAGGTGGCGCCACTGTGCTGCTTGTGTCACTGAGAATCTCTACACGATATGTTGAATTTCGATCCAACCATCTACAAGAATTTTTCCTGCTCTTTGCACTCAGTCTCGGCCAGGGTTCTTCCTGAGTCGCAGTTATCTTTGTTCAAGGAGTTACACCATGTCTAATCGCCAAACCGGTACCGTTAAGTGGTTCAACGATGAAAAAGGCTTCGGCTTCATCACTCCACAATCCGGTGACGACCTGTTCGTTCACTTCAAAGCTATCCAATCCGACGGCTTCAAAAGCCTGAAAGAAGGCCAACAGGTTTCTTTCATCGCTACCCGCGGTCAGAAAGGCATGCAAGCTGAGGAAGTACAAGTTATCTAACTTGTAGCTTCTTTAGAAAAAAGCCCCGCCCTTAAAAGCGGGGCTTTTTTGTGGGCGACTATTTTTCAGCGCGCAAAAAAAGATCGCAGTCTTTGGCAGCTCCTAAAGGATGTATATCAATCCTCTTTAGGAGCCGCCGAAGGCTGCGATCTCTGCTTTTGCCTTACCAGGCCACGCCAAACCCAGCGGTGTAACGGGTCTTGTTCAGATCGGCATCGTTAGTGCCGCTGATGATGTCACGCTCCGCCTTGAGATTGAGCGACGCCCAGTCGGTGACCTTGTAGCGCAAGCCCATCTCGGCATCCAGTGCGTAGTCAGCCACGCCAGACAACGGCTTGCCGACTTCACCGTTGGTGAAGAACTCGACCTTCTTGCCAATCAGGTAGCGGTTGTAGTCCCACTTCATGGCGACGGAGTAGAAGTTGTCCTTGCTACCATCGCGATACTCGTAATCAGTGCGGTTGAGCAGCGAGCCGAGAGAGAACGCCCCCAGCTCATCGTCCCAGAACTGGTAACCGGGACCGGTACCCACCACGCGTTGGCGGGCCAGCTCTTCGATGTGATCACGCTTGTAATTCAAACGCCCCTGCCAGAACCACTGATCAGTGAGGAAGCGGTCCAGCGAGTATTCCGCGCGCCAGTTGTCGGTGGTGGTTACATCGTCCTGCACTTCGCGGTTGTATTCACCTTCCGCGATGTGCCGCCAGCGACCATGCCGCGCAGTGGTCTTGAAGCCGACGTCATAGTCGTCGGTATCCTTCTCGGCACGCTGATAGTCCAGCGCCAGGTCGACATTACCCTTCCAGACCAGATCCTCGACCACCGGTTTGGGCTTGAGAATCTGCTGAATGCTCGCCAGCTCGACCGTCTTCGGCGCCTCACCATTGGCCAGGGTAACCTTGCCGTCTTCCGCTGCGCTCAGCGATTTGGACACTTCGCCGGTGTAGGCATCCTGCTTGACCAGCAAGTGCTGATCGCTGTCCAGGGTCTTGACCTCTTTCCAGTCAATCGTGACCGCGCCAGCGTATTTGGTCTGGATCAACAGCTTGCCGCCATCGAACACGGTAATGGTGCCGCTCAACTTGTCACCGTTCTTCAACCAGACGGTGTCGGCAAGCAAGGGCGTGGACGCACTGAAAACAGCTAGGCACAGCAGGGATCTGGACAACATAAGCGAATCAAAGGCTCAAGTTTGCGAAAAAGTCGGCATTATCCGTAGGAATAAGACCCTGACAAGGACTGACCGGACTATTTCTATTGAGTTCATTTCTCAACTGCGCAGTCACGCATTACCCTCGCAGCGACAACTGCGCCGAAGTTCAGGAACCACGCCCGTGACAGACCCGATCCACGAAGATGAGAGCGAAGCGCAAATCCGACGCACGGCGCTCTACTCGACCCTCGCGCAAGTCCCCGAGGGCAAAGTCGTCAGCTATGGTCAGTTGGCCGAACTGGCCGGGTTGGGGCGCGCCGCCCGCTGGGTCGGTCGTACGTTGAGTCAATTGCCCGACGATACCAAGTTGCCCTGGCACCGCGTGCTGGGCGCTGGTGGGCGGATCAGCCTGCCGGTGGGCAGCCCGTCGGGCGACGAACAAAGGGCCAGATTGCGCATGGAAGGCATCACCGTCCGGAATAATCGTGTGGATATTCAGCGCCATGGCTGGCGTCCGGTAGAGCACAGCGGTTAGAGTGCGCGCTTTGTTTTCGCAATCTTGAGGCAGACTTCAGCCCATGCCCCGTAAAACCTGGCGCGCCGCGCTCGCCGCCTATGCCAGTCCTTCGACGCTCGTGCTGTTGTTGCTCGGTTTCGCTGCCGGCCTGCCGTACATGCTGGTGTTTTCGACGCTTTCAGTCTGGCTGCGTGAAGCGGGCGTCGCCCGTGAAACCATCGGCTACGCCAGCCTGATCGGTCTGGCTTATGCGTTCAAATGGGTCTGGTCACCGTTGCTCGACCAATGGCGCCTGCCGCTGCTCGGCAAACTTGGCCGCCGCCGTTCATGGCTGGTGCTTTCTCAGGTGCTGGTGATCCTCGGCCTGATCGGTATGGGGTTCTGTGATCCGCAGAAACATCTGTCCTGGCTGATCGCCATTGCCGTTGTCGTCGCTTTCGCCTCCGCCACCCAAGACATTGCGGTCGACGCCTATCGCCTGGAAATCGCCGAAGACAACCGTCAGGCCGCCCTCGCCGCCAGTTACATGTCCGGTTACCGCGTCGCCGCCCTGCTCGCAACTGCCGGCGCATTGTTTTTCGCCGAAGGTTTCGGCTCTACCGGTTTCAATTACAAACACTCGGCCTGGACTGGCACCTATGTGCTGTTCGGTGCATTGATGGTGCCGGCGCTGCTGACCACGTTGTTCATGCGCGAGCCGCCGGTGCCGCTGCGCACTCAGCTGCAGGCCGGGCGCTACACCTTCATGCATCAATTGATGTCGGTGTTCGTGCTGATCGTGCTGCTGGTGTCCGTACCGGCGATGTTCACCCAGCTCTACAACACCGATTTCGCCAGCGTGCTGTTCGGCGGCATGAGTCCGCTCGACCTGCTGCTCGAAGACCGCGCCTTTCTGCGCGCCATTCTCTATACGCTGCTGACCGGTCTGTGCCTGTCGACCATGGGCCGCCGTGGTCTGGCGCCAGTGCTGACACCGGTCAACGACTTCATTCTGCGTTACCGCTGGCAGGCGCTATTGCTGCTCGGCCTGATCGCTACCTATCGGATGTCGGACACGGTGATGGGCGTGATGGCCAACGTGTTCTACATCGACCAGGGGTTCACCAAGGATCAGATCGCCAGTGTCAGCAAGATCTTTGGCCTGATCATGACCCTCGTCGGCGCCGGCATGGGCGGCCTGCTGATCGTGCGTTTCGGCATTCTGCCGATTCTGTTTATCGGTGGTGTCGCTTCGGCAGCTACCAACCTGCTGTTCGTGATGCTCGCCGACATGGGCCCGGACCTGCAGATGCTGGTGGTGACCATTTCCCTCGATAACTTCAGCTCGGGCCTCGCGACTTCGGCGTTCGTTGCCTACCTGTCGAGCCTGACCAACCTGAAGTTCTCGGCCACGCAATACGCCCTGCTCAGCTCGATCATGCTCTTGCTGCCACGTTTGATGGGTGGTTATTCCGGGGTTCTGGTCGAGAAGTTCGGCTATCACAGCTTCTTCCTGATAACCGCGCTGCTCGGCGTACCGACGCTGGTGCTGATCGCATTGCACTGGTTCCAGGAGAGCCGCCGTGAAGGCCCGACGCCAACGCCCGAGCCGGTACCGACACCTGTCGCGGAAGAATCGTAAGACGTTTCCTCAACGGCGGGAGGAATTCCGCTGTTGAACCTCTACACCGGCCGCACGCCTGTACGTCAGCAAAACTCGCCGGTACACTGCTCCGTCATTTCCAGTCATAGCAACCGACAACGGCCAACCATGCGCACCAGTCAATTTTTGCTCGCCACACAGAAAGAAACGCCTTCCGATGCGGTCGTGATCAGCCATCAGCTGATGCTGCGCGCCGGGATGATCCGCAAACTCGCCTCGGGCCTTTACACCTGGCTGCCCATGGGCCTGCGAGTCATGCGCAAGGTTGAAGCCATCGTTCGCGAAGAGATGAACGCCGCCGGCTCTCTGGAAGTGTTGATGCCGAGCACCCAACCGGCCGAGCTGTGGCAGGAATCGGGGCGCTGGGAAGAATACGGCCCTGAGTTGCTGCGCATCAAAGACCGCCACGGTCGCGACTTCTGCGCGGGCCCGACCCACGAAGAAGTGATCACCGATCTGATGCGCAACGAGTTGAGCAGCTACAAACAGCTGCCAATCAACCTGTACCAGATCCAGACCAAATTCCGTGACGAAATCCGTCCACGCTTCGGTTTGATGCGCGGCCGCGAATTCATCATGAAGGACGCTTACTCCTTCCACGCAGATCAGGCGTCGCTGCAAGTCACCTACGACCGCATGCATGAAGCCTACTGCAACGTGTTCACGCGTCTGGGCCTGAAATTCCGTCCGGTTGAAGCCGACAACGGTTCGATCGGTGGTGCCGGTTCGCACGAATTCCACGTACTGGCCGAGTCCGGCGAAGACGACATCGTCTTCAGCAACGGTTCCGACTACGCCGCGAACATTGAAAAAGCCGAAGCCGTGCCACGCGAGACTTCGCGTCCAGCGCCGGCCGAAGAGCTGCGCCTGGTCGACACGCCAGACACCAAAACCATCGCGGCACTGGTGGAAAAATTCAATCTGCCGATTGAAAAGACCATCAAGACCCTGATCGTGCGCGCCGAAGAAGAAGGCAAGCTGATCGCGCTGGTCATCCGTGGCGACCACGAGCTCAACGAAATCAAGGCAGCCCAGCAACCTGGCGTGGCCAACCCGCTGGTCATGGCCACCGACGCCGAACTGCGTGACGCCATTGGCGCCGGCGCAGGTTCCCTCGGCCCGCTGAACCTGCCGCTGCCGATCCTCATCGACCGCTCGGTCGAACTGATGAGCGATTTCGGCATCGGCGCGAACATTGACGACAAGCACTACTTCGGCGTGAACTGGGAGCGTGATCTGCCGGTTCCGACCGTGGCCGACCTGCGTAACGTGGTCGCTGGCGACCCAAGCCCGGACGGCAAAGGCACCCTGGAAATCAAGCGCGGCATCGAAGTCGGGCACATCTTCCAGCTGGGCAACAAGTACAGCAAAGCAATGAAGTGCGAAGTACTGGGCGAGAACGGCAAGCCAGTGACCCTGGAAATGGGTTGCTACGGCATCGGCGTTTCCCGCGTGGTGGCTGCGGCCATCGAGCAGAACAACGACGCCAACGGCATCATCTGGAGCGACACCCTGGCGCCGTTCCAGATCGCTCTGGTACCGCTGCGTTATGAAACCGAGCAGGTGCGCGAAGCCACCGACAAGCTGTACGCCGAATTGACGGCGGCCGGTTTCGAAGTGCTGCTAGACGATCGCGACAAGAAAACCAGCCCGGGCATCAAGTTCGCGGACATGGAACTGATCGGCATTCCTCACCGGATCGTGGTCAGCGACCGCGGCCTCGCCGAAGGCAACCTGGAATACAAGAGTCGTACCGAAGGCGAAGCGCAAGCATTGCCGGTGGCTGACGTATTGTCCTTCCTGCAGGCCCGTATCCGCCGCTGAAACCAGATAGAGACGTCATGTTCAAGCGAAACACCTTAGGCCTCGGAGGCACCGCCCTGTGCGGTGCCCTGCTGGTCAGCGGCTGTGCCAATCACATGTCACAACGCAGCGAGCACGAAGAGCGGGTCGAGCGGAAGTTGCTCGACCACAGCCTGCAGATTGATGTCGGTGAGCCTAAGGCGCTTGAGCTGCCGCAGCGGCGCGTGAAGATCAACGAACAGAAGACTTTCGAAGTCACCGAGTTCGAGGTCACCCGTCATTACGATCGCTACACGCCTTACCAGCCTTGGCGGGAGGCCTACGAGATCCCGCTGGGCGTAGTGGCCGTGGTCGGCGGCGTCGGTGCGAATGTGGTCAACGTTTTTGCGTTGGGCAACCTGCCGGACAGCGTGACCAAGGACTGGCTGAGCTACGGTTTTGCCGGGCTCAATCCGTTCATGAACGTACAGTCCAACGGTCGTGCGCAACAAAACCTCGCGGGCATCGATGAAGTCCAGCGCGACAAGCGCACGGAGTATTCGAGCCTGCCATGGAGTGAGCGCCCGGTACAGGTCAAGGCTGGCAAACAGACCTTCGACATGACCACCGATCGCAACGGTGTACTGCGCCTGAATCTGCTCGACAGTCCCTTTGCTGAAAATGATCTCAATCATGTCGGCAAATTGCAGATCAGTGTCGAAGACAGCAAGGATGACGTGCACTCGGACTCGACGCTGATGATCAGCAGTCACCTGCGTGGCAAGTTGCTGGAAGCGCACGGGCTGATTTATGACGACCTCGAAGACGACGAAGTGAGCCAGTGGGTACACCGGGTCAAGCGTCTGTCGGAACTGGGTCTGGAAGAAGAAGCCAGCGAACTGGAACAAAGCCTGATCGAACTGACGCGCAACGATCCTGAGTTACAGACTGAGTTTCTCAAGTCGCTGACCAAGGATGCCGGGCGCTTGGTGGCGGATCCAGGACCGAATTAAAGCCTATTAAAAGATCGCAGCCTGCGGCAGCTCCTACATGGGAACGCATTTCTCTGTAGGAGCTGCCGCAGGCTGCGATCTTTTGCTTTTAACGGACTACCGCTCAAACAACTCCATCTGCTCAAACCCGCCGCGCAAGTCCTCCAGCCTCACCCCGACCCCGAGCAACCGCACCGGTTTCCCGCCGCGATTGAACGCCTGCGTCAGCATCAACTGATAACTGCCCAGATCCCGCCCTGCCCCGGCCTGCTCCAGCGTGGTCTGGGTGAAATCATGAAACTTCACTTTGACGAACGGCTTGCCCGGCCGATAACTGCTGTCGATCCGTGCCATCCGTGTTTTCAGGGTTTCCAGCAGTTCCGGCAATTTATCCAGGCAACTGCGCAGATCCGGCAGATCAACGTCGTAGGTGTTTTCCACGCTGATTGACTGACGCCGACTGTCGTTGTGCACCAAGCGATCATCAATCCCACGAGCCAGACTCCACAGTCGCTCACCGAAGCTGCCGAATTCACGCACCAGGGCCAACTTGTCCCACTCGCGCAACTGCGAGCAGTCGACGATGCCGAGCCTGCCCAGCTTGTCCGCCGTGACCTTGCCAACACCGTGCAACTTGCTCACCGGCAAACCACTGACGAAGTCTTCGACCTGATCCGGGGTGATCACGAACAAGCCGTTGGGCTTTTTCCAGTCGCTGGCGATCTTCGCCAGAAACTTGTTCGGCGCTACGCCTGCGGACACAGTGATGTGTAATTGATTGGAGACTCGGCGACGGATGTACTGCGCAATGCGCGTGGCACTGCCGCCGAAATGCGCGCTGTCCGACACGTCCAGATACGCCTCATCCAGCGACAAAGGCTCAATCAAGTCAGTGTAATCGGCAAAAATCGTATGAATCTCTTTCGAGGCTTCGCGATAAGCGTCCATGCGCGGCTTGACGATGGTCAGGTCCGGGCACAGCTTCAAGGCATGCCCCGACGCCATCGCCGAGCGCACGCCGTATGCCCGCGCTTCATAGTTGCAGGTGGCGATCACCCCTCGCCGATCCGCCGAACCACCCACCGCCAAAGGCTTGCCGGCCAGACGCGGGTCATCGCGCATCTCGATGGCGGCGTAAAAACAATCGCAGTCGATGTGGATGATTTTTCGCTGTGTCATGTCAGAAAAGGAAACGTGGCGAACCGGATCGGCAGTATCTCACTGACACCTGTATATAGCACCAGTGGTATGAATGTTCTTTTGCGCACGTAGGAAAAGGCCTTTGAATTTATTTTCTCAATCGACAAACGATCGCCAATAGAGCTGAAAGCCTTGCCCCACCTGCCCTGCAACGTAAAAAACACCCGACAAAAATCGCTAACCGATTGAACCTCAACAGATTTTATCCAGATTGCGGGTTGACACCCCGGCGTTCCTCTGTAGAATGCCGACACACAGACGCGGGATGGAGCAGTCTGGTAGCTCGTCGGGCTCATAACCCGAAGGTCGTCGGTTCAAATCCGGCTCCCGCAACCAAACATCAAAAAAGGCTACTCGAAAGAGTGGCCTTTTTTGTGCGCGTGTGTTTTTTTGAATTTCGTCTTCTTATAGAGAAGCGAGCGCCAAACAGGAATTCTTTGCATTTCCGCAGCTTAACGCGTCACCTGCGACCGTTTGACGCGATTCCACACTTATTTGACCCTTTATGGGATTAGCGGTTGACACCCCGTCGTTCGTCTGTAGAATGCCGCCACACAGACGCGGGATGGAGCAGTCTGGTAGCTCGTCGGGCTCATAACCCGAAGGTCGTCGGTTCAAATCCGGCTCCCGCAACCAAACATCAAAAAAGGCTACTCGAAAGAGTGGCCTTTTTTGTATCTGTTGAAAAAGTCCTTTCGCAACAATGATCTGTCACTGTGCAGTGAACCGCTTGGGATCATCAGAAGTCCTGACTTGCGACTATGCTTGAGTCACAGGCAAGGCCTCTGCAATCCAGGAACTGCCCTCGCCGATACCCGGTGAGAGGCGTAGTATTTTGTGATTATTTTTTTCTACAGGGATTGGTAACTTGGCTGGATACCTCCATCCTGTCGCGCACAATCCAAGAGGTGATTGATGCGCGCCAACTCGTCTGATCCACAAGACACCGTCACAGCGGAACATCCGATCAAACCCGAGCGCCTGCGCTTGCTGGATCGGTTGAGCAAATACCGGCAACCGATCGGTCTGGCGGTCACACTGCTGCTGTTTGCCATTGCGCTGATTGCCTGCCGCCATCTGCTCGCCGAACTTGATCTCGATGCGCTGCACGACTCGATTCTCGACGTGCCGAAACCCGCCCTGCTTGGTGCATTCGGCGCGACCGTGGTCGGCTTCATCATTCTGCTGGGCTATGAATGGTCGGCCAGCCGTTATGCCGGCGTGACTTTGCCGCCACGCACGTTGGCGCTGGGCGGCTTCACGGCGTTTGCGATTGGCAATGCGATCGGTCTGTCGCTGCTGTCCGGCGGTTCGGTGCGCTACCGTTTATATGCACGACTGGGTCTGGGGGCGTCGGAAGTCGCGCACATGACCTTGTTCGCCAGCCTGTCATTGGGCTGCGCCTTGCCGCCGCTGGCAGCGCTCGCGACGCTGAGTGACCTGCCTGCGGCTTCCCAGGCGCTGGGGCTGTCCGAAGGCCTGCTCGGCACTGTCGCCGCTGTTGTGCTGTTGCTCGGCGCAGTGTTGGCTATCGGCATCTACCGTCGACGCCTGCCGGAACAACCGTTGCGCGACAACCTGCTGGTCAGGGTTGGCCGTCGCACGCTGCGCTTGCCGGGTCGACGCCTGACGTTCCTGCAACTGATCATTACCGCCCTCGACGTCGCCGCTGCTGCCACCGTCCTTTATCTGTTGCTGCCGGAAGCGCCGCCGTTTGGTGCATTCCTACTGGTGTATCTGCTGGCATTGGCTGCCGGCGTACTCAGCCACGTACCGGGTGGCGTTGGTGTCTTCGAAGCGATTCTGCTGGCCGCTTTCGCTGACAAGCTCGGTGCCGCACCACTGGCCGCGGCGCTGCTGCTGTATCGCCTGATCTACGTGGTGTTGCCGCTGCTGGTTGCCTGCGTATTCCTGCTGATCAACGAAGGCCAGCGCCTGTTTCAGACTCAGACCATGCGTGCAGCGTCCGGTCTGGCGGCACCGATTCTGGCGGTGCTGGTGTTCCTGTCCGGTGTGGTGCTGCTGTTTTCCGGCGCGACTCCCGAGATCGACACACGTCTGGAGCACATCGGCTTTCTGATCCCGCATCGTCTGGTCGACGCCTCGCACTTCGGCGCCAGCCTGATCGGCGTGCTTTGCCTGATGCTCGCTCAAGGCCTGCGCCGCCGCCTGTCGGCCGCGTGGATGCTGACCACCATTCTGTTGCTGGTTGGCGCCCTGCTCTCGCTGCTCAAAGGTTTCGACTGGGAAGAAGCGACGCTGATGACACTGACGGCTGCGCTGCTCGGTGTGTTCCGTCGCTCGTTCTATCGCCCGAGTCGCCTGACCGAACTGCCCTTCTCGCCGTTGTACCTGGTGGCCAGCCTGTGCGTCCTCGGTGCATCGACATGGCTGCTGCTGTTCGCCTATCAAGACGTACCGTACAGCCATCAACTGTGGTGGCAGTTCACCCTGGATGCTGACGCGCCGCGTGGCCTGCGCTCGCTGCTCGGCGCCGCCGTGCTGTTGCTGGTGATCGCGCTGACCTGGCTGCTGCGCACCGCGCGCCCGGTCATTCACCTGCCGACGCCTGACGAACTCGATCGCGCGGCGAAGATCCTGATGGCCTCGTCGCAACCCGACGGTGGCCTCGCGCTGACCGGTGACAAGGCGCTGCTGTTTCACCAGAACGACGAAGCGTTCCTGATGTACGCGCGCCGTGGTCGCAGTCTGGTGGCGCTGTACGACCCAATCGGCCCCGGCCAGCAACGCGCCGAGATGATCTGGCAATTCCGCGACCTCTGCGATATTCACCACGCCCGCCCGGTGTTCTACCAGGTGCGCGCGGAGAACCTGCCGTACTACATGGACATCGGCCTGACCGCGATCAAACTCGGCGAAGAAGCCCGGGTCGATCTGCTTCGTTTTGACCTGGAAGCCAAGGGCAAAGAGATGAAGGACCTGCGTTACACCTGGAACCGTGGCACCCGCGATGGTCTGTCGCTGGAAATCCATGAGCCGGGTCAGGCGCCGATGGATGAGCTGAAAGTGATTTCCGATGCGTGGCTGACCGGCAAGAACGTGCGTGAGAAAGGCTTCTCCCTCGGCCGTTTCAGCGACGATTACCTGAAGCATTTCCGCATCGCGGTGATTCGCTTCGAAGGCCGCCCGGTGGCGTTCGCCAACTTGCTCGAAACTTATAGCCATGACCTGGCCAGTCTCGACCTGATGCGCGCGCACCCGGACGCCCCCAAGCTGACCATGGAATTCATGATGGTCGGCCTGATTCAACACTATAAGAGTCACGGATACGCGCGCTTCAGCCTGGGCATGGTGCCGTTGTCGGGGTTGCAACCCCGGCGTGGTGCACCGCTGACCCAGCGTCTGGGCTCGATGGTTTTCCGCCGTGGTGAGCAGCTGTACAACTTCCAAGGCTTGCGCCGCTTCAAAGACAAGTTCCAGCCTGACTGGGAACCCCGTTATATGGCCGTGCCCGCCGGACTCGATCCGCTGGTGGCGCTGGCCGACACTGCTGCCCTGATCGCGGGCGGCTTGACTGGATTGGTGAAACGCTGATGATTCAACGCTCCCTGAAGTACATCCTGGCCGCACTGATTGTGCTGGCCGTGATTGCCGGCGGCGGTTTCTGGTACCTCAAACGTCCGGCACCAGAACCGACCGTCGAACAGCTCAACCCGGCCGATGGCGCCGCCATGACCCGCGTCATTCCCGGCACCAAGCCCAAGGCTCAAGTGCTGGTTGCGGTCAACGACGACCAGAAACTCTCTGAAAAACAACTGACCACCCTGAGCCGCAGCGCTTCGGCGCAGATCGTTCAAGTGATTCTGCCGAAAGACTGCCTGCTGCAAAGCCGCGCCCTGCAATCCGGCCTGCGTGAACTGAATGGCCCGGCCACTCTGGTCAGCGGTATCGGCCCGGGCGCTGTACTCGCCTGGCGCTGGTTGTCGGAGCAGAAAGACGACAAGGCTCAAGCCATTTCCGTGGATCTGGCCCTGGAAAAAGGTGGCTGCACGCACCTGCTGCCGAAATCCGCCGCCCACGGCCACTGGCTGGCAGCGTGGAACGACAACCCGGACGACGCCAGCGCAGGTTTCGTGCGCGATCAACCGAACGCCGAGACCAGCATCAGCGACTACGACATCAACCTGCCGCAAGTGCTCAACAACGAACTGCGCAAGATCCTCGTCGGCGGCGACAAGGCCAACGGCGGTCTGGCGATCCCGGTGGTTGAAGTGCCGGCCGGCCAGGCCAAAGACACCGTGACCCTGTTCCTCTCCGGCGACGGCGGCTGGCGCGATCTCGACCGCGACGTGGCCGGTGAAATGGCCAAGATCGGCTATCCGGTGGTCGGCATCGACACCCTGCGCTACTACTGGCAACACAAGAGCCCGGAGCAAAGCGCACTCGACCTGACCGAACTGATGCAGCACTACCGGCAGAAATGGGGCACCAAGCGCTTCATCCTCACCGGTTACTCGTTCGGTGCTGACGTTCTGCCAGCGATCTACAACCGTCTGCCAGACACCGAGCAGCAACGCGTCGACGCCATCATCCTGCTCGCCTTCGCCCGCACCGGCAGCTTCGAGATCGAAGTTGAAGGCTGGCTGGGCAACGCCGGCAAAGAAGCCGCGACCGGCCCGGAAATGGCCAAGCTGCCAGCGGCCAAAGTGGTGTGCATCTACGGTGAAGAAGAGACCGATGAAAGTGGCTGCACCGACAAGACTGCCGTTGGCGAGGCAGTGAAACTGCCTGGCGGCCACCACTTCGACGAGAACTACCCGGCGCTGGCCAAGCGTTTGGTGGACTTGATCGAGAAGCGCCAGAGCAAGGACTCGGTCGCCGAAGAGTGATCTGAGCCACGCCCATAAAAAGCCCCCGCAACTTCGCAGTTGCGGGGGCTTTTTACATTCCAGCGGCCACGAAAATCCCCTGTGGGAGCGAGCCTGCTCGCGAACGCGGTGGGTCAGTTTACAGATTCGTCGACTGACACTACGCCTTCGCGAGCAGGCTCGCTCCCACAGGGGAATTGCCCTGGACTCAAATAATCGTTAGTCCTGGCAAGCGTATCTTGCCCGCATATCGTCATGGCTGATCACTTGAGCCGGATCGAGGTTGATCAATCGTTCCATCGCTTCGGCTTCAATTCGAAGGTTCTCGAGATCATCCTGCTTTTCTTGTTCCGATGATGCCGTCATACATGCCTCGCTCATTTGCACACGCCAGTTCGTGTCAGACGTTTAGTATCGTTTACTTCCAGTCTCGCAATATCAGATGACGCCCACAGACCTTGTAGGCAAACTCCGAAACTCGTGTTCGGGCGCTGTGCCGCTCTATTGCGCTGTTTTTTGACGGGATACTCTCCGGACGTCGCTGACCCATTCAGCGATCGGGCTTGGTAACCCGGTGGAATAAGGCGCAACAGCGCACCCGACACGACTCAGGCGAAATCCCGTCCGAGCCCCTGTGTTATGGCAGCTGTGCGTGGGACGCTTTCGGGCGTGCCGGTTTCCTTGATTCCCCGGTTTACCAACCTGCGCACAGCTGCCACCCATTCGCTTGGTATCGGATGCGGCAGCTCTCGAAATCAAGGGAACTGACAATGAACAATCCATCTGATCTTAAAACCATCGGCTTCACCCCTTTCCTCTACAACGCGGATCAAGCGTTCTTCAACGTCCGCTCCGGCATCCCGATCATCGATGCCTTGTCCCAATCCTCCGACCTGCTGTCCCTCGCCAAATCCTTCGCCGAAGACGCGGCATTCATCAAAGACACCGACCGCCATGCCTGGGCTGCGCATTACCTGACGGTGATGGGCAAAGCTTTGATTGATGATGTGATTCAGGCTTTGATGCCACGACCTGCGCGGACGAAGACCGAGTCTGAAGCAGAGATACCTGAAGGCTTGTAAAGGTTTCAAGATCAAAAGATCGCAGCCTTCGGCAGCTCCTACATGGAATGCGAAACCTGTAGGAGCTGCCGAAGGCTGCGATCTTTTGATCTGAAGTTGCCGCCCACAAAAAAGCCCCCGCCAACCACAAGGCTGACGGGGGCTTTTCAGTTGAAGTGAGGCTTACATCTCCACCTGCGTCCCCAACTCAATCACCCGGTTCAGCGGCAGATTGAAGAACCGCAAATTCCCATTGGCATTCTTCAACATGAACGCAAACAGCGCTTCACGCCAACGCGCCATCCCCTCAAGTTTCGAAGCAATCACCGTTTCGCGGCTGAGGAAGTAAGTCGTGCGCATCGGGCTGAAATCCAGATCATCCAGATGACACAGCTTCAGCGCCTGCGGCACGTCCGGTTCATCGGTGAAGCCGAAGTGCAGGATCACCCGGAAGAAACCCTCGCCGTGCGCTTCGACCTCGAAGCGCCGCGATGGCGGTACGCGCGGGATGTCTTCGTAGACCACCGTCAGCAACACCACCTGCTCGTGCAACACCTGGTTATGCAGCAGGTTGTGCAACAGCGCATGCGGCACGGCGTCGGAGCGTGCAGTGAGAAACACGGCTGTGCCCTGCACCCGATGCGGCGGTTGCACGCGGATGCTGCTGATAAAGATCGGCAGCGGCAATGCGCCTTCGTCGAGGCGTTCGACCAGCAGTTGTTTGCCGCGCTTCCAGGTGGTCATCAGCACGAACAGCGCAATACCGGCGATCACCGGGAATGCACCGCCCTGGACGATCTTCGGCACGTTGGCGGCGAAATACAGACCGTCCACCAGCAGAAAGCCCAGCAGCACCGGCACCGCGAGGATCGGTGGCCATTTCCACAGCAGCAGCATCACTGCCGACACCAGAATGGTGGTCATCAGCATGGTGCCGGTCACCGCCACGCCGTAGGCCGAGGCCAGTGCGCCGGAGGATTCAAAGCCCAGCACCAGCAGCACCACGCCCACCATCAGCGCCCAGTTCACCGCGCCGATATAGATCTGGCCCTGCTCGTCGCTGGAGGTGTGCTGGATGTACATGCGCGGGATGTAGCCGAGCTGGATCGCCTGACGGGTCAGGGAGAACGCGCCGGAAATCACCGCTTGCGAGGCAATCACCGTGGCCAGCGTCGACAAGCCGACCAGTGGAATCAATGCCCAGCTCGGTGCCAGCAGATAGAACGGGTTACGCGCCGCCTCGGGATTTTCCAGCAGCAAGGCGCCCTGACCGAAGTAATTGAGTACCAGCGCCGGCAACACCAGAATGAACCACGCACGGGCAATCGGCTTGCGGCCAAAGTGCCCCATGTCGGCGTACAGCGCTTCGGCACCGGTCAGCGCCAGCACCACAGCGCCGAGGATCGCCACGCCCATGCCCGGATGGACGACGAAGAAATTCACCGCCCAGATCGGGTTCATCGCATGCAGCACTTCTGGCGCGTGGCTGATGCCATACACACCGAGGGCGCCGAGGACGAGGAACCAGGTGACCATGATCGGCCCGAACAGAATGCCGATCCGCGCCGTACCGTGTTTCTGGATCAGAAACAGCGCGACCAGCACCACCAGCGACAGCGGCACGACCCAATGGTCGATGCCATCAAATGCCAGCCCCAGACCTTCAATCGCCGACAGTACGGAAATCGCCGGGGTGATCATGCTGTCGCCATAAAACAGCGCCGCGCCGATCAGTCCGCAAACCACCAGCAACGAGCGCAGCTTCTTGCGATGCCCGGCCGCGCGACGGGCCAGTGCGGTGAGCGCCATGATGCCGCCCTCGCCCTGGTTGTCGGCGCGCAGCACGAACATCATGTATTTGATCGACACGACCCAGATCAGCGACCAGAAGATCAACGACAGAATGCCCAGCACGCCGTCGTGGTTGACCGGTACGCCGTAACCGCCGGAAAACACTTCTTTGAGGGTGTACAACGGGCTCGTGCCGATGTCGCCGTAAACTACCCCGACCGCCGCGACCAGCATGCTCAGCGGCTTGGAGGCCGAACCCTCGGCGCCTGCCGCATGACTACTTGCCTGACCCATCCAACACTCCTGATTTTAGAACCGGCTTCTTTGAATGAAGCACTATGCTTTGTGGTGCAGCATGCGCTGTTTTACCTGTTGTTACAGACGTTTTGTTGACTGTAAAAAATTGGTAAAGCTCAACGGCGCGAAGCATAGCGCAGCACTCGTCGTATTTCCCTGCATAAAGCTGGTCAAGTGCGTTGCTCGCCGCTAGAATTGCGCACTTTTTGATCAGAGGCGCGCCCTAAGCGCCCGTCCGTCGGCTTTCGCACCCAGAAAGCGATGTCACAAAATACCGAGGTTAGACATGTCCACCACTCCTGCGCCGGCCAATCCAAAGGTTGGCTTTGTATCTCTGGGTTGCCCGAAAGCACTGGTCGACTCCGAGCGCATCCTGACCCAGCTGCGCATGGAAGGCTATGACGTGGTGTCCACCTATCAGGACGCCGACGTTGTAGTCGTCAACACCTGCGGTTTCATCGATTCGGCCAAGGCTGAGTCTTTGGAAGTGATCGGCGAAGCGATCAAGGAAAACGGCAAGGTCATCGTCACCGGTTGCATGGGCGTGGAAGAAGGCAACATCCGCAACGTCCACCCGAGCGTGCTGGCCGTGACCGGTCCGCAGCAGTACGAGCAAGTGGTCAACGCCGTGCACGAAGTCGTGCCGCCGCGTAAGGATCACAACCCGCTGATCGACCTGGTGCCGCCGCAAGGCATCAAGCTGACCCCGCGTCACTACGCGTACCTGAAAATTTCCGAAGGCTGCAACCATAGCTGCTCGTTCTGCATCATCCCGTCGATGCGCGGCAAACTGGTCAGCCGTCCGGTCGGTGATGTGCTCGACGAAGCTCAGCGCCTGGTCAAATCCGGCGTTAAAGAGCTGTTGGTGATCTCGCAAGACACCAGCGCCTACGGCGTCGATGTCAAATACCGCACCGGTTTCTGGAACGGCGCGCCGGTGAAAACCCGCATGACCGAACTGTGTGAAGCGCTGAGCACCCTCGGCGTCTGGGTGCGTCTGCACTACGTTTACCCGTACCCACACGTTGACGAGCTGATCCCGCTGATGGCCGCCGGCAAGATCCTGCCGTACCTGGACATCCCGTTCCAGCACGCCAGCCCGAAAGTATTGAAGTCGATGAAACGCCCGGCGTTCGAAGACAAGACCCTGGCGCGGATCAAGAACTGGCGCGAAATCTGCCCGGACCTGATCATCCGTTCGACCTTCATCGTCGGCTTCCCGGGCGAGACCGAAGAAGACTTCCAGTACCTGCTCAACTGGCTGACCGAAGCCCAGCTCGACCGCGTTGGCTGCTTCCAGTACTCGCCGGTTGAAGGCGCCCCGGCCAATGATCTGGATCTGGAAATTGTTCCAGACGACGTCAAGCAGGATCGTTGGGATCGCTTCATGGCGCACCAGCAAGCGATCAGCTCGGCACGCCTGCAAATGCGCATTGGCCGTGAAATCGAAGTGCTGGTGGACGAAGTCGACGAGCAAGGCGCGGTTGGCCGCTGCTTCTTCGACGCCCCGGAAATCGACGGCAACGTGTTTATCGACAACGGCAGTAATCTGAAGCCGGGTGACAAGGTCTGGTGCAAGGTGACTGACGCTGACGAATACGACCTGTGGGCCGAACAGATCTGATCTGATCTGAAGATCAAAAGCCCCTCACCCTAGCCCTCTCCCAGAGGGAGAGGGGACTGATTGAGGTGTTCTTGCGAGCTGCACCGACCTGAACGTTCGAGTCGAACTCAGGTTTTGAACAGCATGAAGATCTGCTCCCTTCCCCCTCGCCCCCTCTGGGGGAGAGGGTTGGGGTGAGGGGGAGAGATCTTGCTGGCGACAGAAGTATCCAGCCAGACACCGCAACAAATACAAAAAGCCCCACTCTTTTTACAAGATGCGGGGCTTTTTTACGGCTATCGTTTAGCGGGGGACGGACTCCCTTGAAACGGACAAGAGGCAGACGGGCATGCGTCACCATTCGGTCATCCACACACCGAAACTCAGCGATTATCAGGAACTGACCCGGGTCTGGGAGGCCTCGGTTCGCGCCACCCATGATTTTCTGCCGGACAGCTACATCGAGCTGCTGCGCAATCTGGTGCTCACGCGTTATCTGGATGCGGTGATGTTGATCTGCACCAAGGACGCCGACCAGCGCATCACCGGGTTTGCCGGGGTCGCGGCGGGCAAGATCGAGATGCTGTTCATCGATCCTGACCATCGCGGCCAAGGGTTGGGCAAGAAACTGCTCAACTACGCGATGCAGCATCTGAACGCCGATGAACTCGACGTCAACGAACAGAACCCGCAGGCCTTGGGCTTTTACTTCAAGCAGGGTTTCGAAGTGATCGGCCGCTCGGAGGTCGATGGCATGGGCCAGCCGTATCCGTTGCTGCATATGCGCTTGCGCCAGAACCAGCAGCGCTCCAGTAACGGCTGACACAACCCAACCCAATGTAGGAGTGAGCCTGCTCGCGATAGCGCCAGATCAGCCACCATCAATGTCGAATGTCAGATGGCTATCGCGAGCAGGCTCACTCCTACAAAAAGCATTACCGAAATGGAACCGGGCTTAACCGGCGCCACACAGGTACAATGCCCACCCCTTTTTTGTTACGGCCCTGTCATGACTGACCCGATTCGCCTCTCCAAACGCCTCATCGAACTGGTCGGTTGCTCCCGCCGGGAGGCCGAGCTGTTCATCGAGGGCGGCTGGGTCACCGTGGACGGCGAAGTGATTGACGAGCCGCAATTCAAGGTCGGCGAGCAGAAAGTCGAGCTCGACAAGGACGCCAAGGCCACCGCACCGGAGCCGGTGACCATCCTGCTCAATGCCCCTGCCGGCATCGACGTCGAAACGGCCATGCAATCGCTCAGCGCCGAAACCCTTAGCGAAGAGCACCGTTTCAGCAAGCGCCCTCTGCGCGGCCACTTTCTGCGCCTGACCGCCAGCGCTGACCTGCAAGCCAAGGCCAGCGGCCTGCTGGTGTTCACCCAGGACTGGAAAATCCTGCGCAAGCTCACCGCCGACGCCGCGAAGATCGAGCAGGAATACGTGGTCGAAGTCGAAGGTGACATGGTCGCCCACGGCCTCAATCGCCTGCAGCACGGCCTGACGCACAAGGGCAAGGGACTGCCGCCGGTCAAGGCCAGCTGGCAGAACGAAAACCGTCTGCGCTTCGCCATGAAGAACCCGCAGCCGGGGATCATCGCGCAGTTCTGCGAAGCGGTCGGCCTCAAGGTCGTCGGCATCCGCCGTATCCGCATCGGCGGCGTCTCGATCGGCAAAGTCCCGGTCGGCCAATGGCGCTACCTGTCCGGCAAAGAGAAGTTCTAAGACTTCCACTGCCGCCACACATTCCGGTAGCGCGCCTGCGCGCTGCCCACAACGCATCAGGATTACTCACATGATTCATAACGACGTATTGCGCAGCGTGCGCTACATGCTCGACATCAGCGACAAGAAAGTTGTCGAGATCATCAAGCTCGGCGGCATGGACGTCGCGCTCGCTGACGTAGTGACCTGGCTCGACAAGAAAGAAGAAGACGAAGAAGGTTTCGTGCGCTGCCCGGACGAAGTCATCGCGCACTTCCTCGACGGCCTGGTGATCTTCAAGCGCGGCAAGGACGAAAGCCGTCCGCCGCAGCCGATCGAAGTGCCGGTGACCAACAACATCATCCTGAAAAAGCTGCGTGTGGCCTTCGAACTGAAAGAAGACGACATGCACGCGATCCTCAAGGCTGCCGAGTTCCCGGTGTCCAAGCCTGAGCTGAGCGCGCTGTTCCGCAAGGTCGGCCACACCAACTATCGCCCGTGCGGTGACCAGTTGCTGCGCAATTTCCTCAAGGGCCTGACCCTGCGCGTTCGTCCGGCCTGATCCCCTCCGCGGTGGCGACCGATGGTCGCCACCGCAACGCATGACTGTTCATTCCCTCCAGAAATAATGGCTCCGCTTCGCGCGGCTGACGACTAGGGTGTACTGATCCCCAATCTTCAGGACTCGCCATGCACCCGTATTTCTCCCTGCAAGGCCGCACCGCTCTGGTGACCGGCGGCACCCGTGGTATCGGCAAAATGATCGCCAAAGCCTTTGTCGAGGCTGGCGCGCGCGTTTACGTCTGCTCGCGCGACGCCGAAGCCTGCCATCAAACTGCGGAAGAACTCAGCGCCTTGGGCACGTGCCACGGCGTGGCGGCGAATCTGGCGACCGAAGAAGGTGTGCAGGAACTGGCCGCGCGCCTGGGCGAGCAGATCACCCATCTGGATATTCTGGTAAACAATGCCGGCACCACCTGGGGCGCGCCGCTGGAGAGCTACCCGGTGAAGGGCTGGGAAAAGGTCATGCAGCTCAACGTGACCTCGGTGTTCACCTGCATTCAGCAATTTCTGCCGTTGCTACGCAAGGCCGGCTCGGCGGCGAATCCGGCGCGGATCATCAATATCGGTTCGGTGGCGGGGATTTCTTCGTTTGGTGAGCAGGCCTATGCCTATGGACCGAGTAAGGCTGCTCTGCATCAGTTGTCGCGGATTCTGGCGCGGGAGCTGGTGAGCCAGCACATCAACGTCAATGTGATTGCGCCGGGACGCTTTCCGAGCAAGATGACTCAGCATATTGGCAATGATCAGCAGGCGTTGGCTGAAGATACGGCGTTGATTCCGATGAAGCGTTGGGGGCGCGAGGAAGAGATGGCGGCGTTGGCGATCAGTCTGGCGAGTACGGCTGGGGCTTATATGACCGGGAATATTATTCCGCTGGATGGCGGGTTTAGCCTCTGATATCGGCGGTGAAGCTATCGCGAGCAGGCTCACTCCTACAGGGATTTTCAGCGAACACAGATTTTGTGTACACCCATGACCCTGTAGGAGTGAGCCTGCTCGCGAAGGCGTCAGCCCAGTCTCCACCAGCCATAGGGTCTGCCGGGTTATCATGCCCACCCCTGCCCCGCTTCGAATGCAAACCATGACTTACAGCGTCTCCCCCATCGGCTTCGTGCGCTCCTGTTTCAAGGAGAAATTCGCCATCCCCCGCCAGCCACAACTGGCCCCCGCCGCCCGTGGCGTGCTGGAACTGGTGGCACCGTTCGATCAGGGTGACGCGGTGCAGGGTCTGGAGCAGGTCAGTCATGTGTGGCTGCTGTTCCTGTTTCATCAGGCACTGGAAGAAAAACCACGCTTGAAAGTCCGCCCGCCACGCCTGGGCGGCAACAAGTCCATGGGCGTATTCGCCACCCGCGCCACACACCGTCCTAATGGCATCGGCCAGTCCGTGGTGAAACTGGACAAAGTCGAAGCCAATCGCCTGTTCATCTCCGGCATCGACTTGCTCGACGGCACGCCGGTTCTCGACATCAAACCCTACGTGCCCTACGCCGACATCATTCCCGACGCCGCCAACAGCATCGCCAGCGCCGCGCCACAGCTGATTGAGGTGCAGTGGACCGACTCAGCCCTGAAACAAGCGCATACACACGCTCAGCGCCTCGACGAGCCTTTGGTTGAACTGATTGAACAGTGTCTGGCTCAGGATCCGCGTCCGGCCTATCAAACCCCGGCGCCTGAACGCGAATATGGCGCGCAATTCTGGGATCTGGACGTGCGCTGGCATTATCCGACGCCTGAGCAGATTCGCGTGCTGGAAGTCATTCCAGCCATGGTCTGAAACCGCGCCCAATGTAGGAGCTGCCGCAGGCTGCGATCTTTTGATTTTGCTCTTCAAAAGCAAGATCAAAAGATCGCAGCCTGCGGCAGCTCCTACAGGTGAATGTCGCGGGCATAAAAAAGCCCCCATTGCCAAGTCAGGCAATGGGGGCTAATCGTTCCCACGCTCTGCGTGGGAATGCATCCGTAGACGCTCTGCGTCACCTGAACAGCTTACTTCTCGACAAACGCACGCTCGATCAGGTAATCACCCGGCTCGCGCATCCGCGCCGAGATCTTCAGGCCGAAGCTATCAAGCACTTCGCTGGTCTCGTCGAGCATGCTCGGGCTGCCGCAGATCATTGCACGGTCGTCCTGCGGGTTGATCGGTGGCAGGCCGATGTCGCTGAACAGCTTGCCGCTGCGCATCAGATCGGTCAGACGGCCCTGATTCTCGAAAGGCTCGCGGGTCACGGTCGGGTAGTAGATCAGCTTGTCACGCAGCGCTTCGCCGAAGAACTCGTTCTGCGGCAGATGCTCGGTGATGAATTCGCGGTAGGCGACTTCGTTGACGTAACGCACACCGTGGACCAGGATCACTTTTTCAAAGCGCTCGTAGGTTTCCGGGTCCTGGATCACGCTCATGAACGGCGCCAGGCCAGTGCCGGTGCTCAGCAGGTACAAATGCTTGCCCGGGTTCAGGTCATCCAGAACCAGGGTGCCGGTAGGCTTCTTCGAGATAATGATCTCGTCGCCTTCCTTCAAGTGCTGCAACTGCGAGGTCAGCGGGCCGTCCTGCACCTTGATGCTGAAGAACTCCAGATGCTCTTCCCAGTTCGGGCTGGCGATCGAGTAAGCGCGCATAAGCGGGCGGCCGTTAGGCTGTTGCAGGCCGATCATCACGAACTGACCGTTCTCGAAGCGCAGGCCCGGATCGCGGGTGCACTTGAAGCTGAACAGAGTGTCGTTCCAGTGATGAACACTGAGGACACGCTCGTGGTTCATGTTGCTCATGTACGTTTGACTCCTGGAGATTGGGTCTGCGCTGGCTTTTGCAGGCGACGGTGCGCAATTGCATCGCATTCTAATAGCGACGACAATATCTGTTAACTGGATTATTAAGATAAGGGTTATCGGTTATATCGATATGCGATTTACTCTCCGTCAACTGCAAGTCTTCGTCGCCGTCGCCCAGCAGGAAAGCGTATCCCGTGCTGCGGGTCTGCTCAACCTCTCGCAGTCGGCCGCCAGCACCTCGATCACCGAACTGGAGCGTCAGTCCAGCTGCCAGCTGTTCGATCGTGCCGGCAAACGGCTGAGCCTCAACGCCCTCGGCAAACAGCTGCTGCCACAAGCGGTGGCCCTGCTCGATCAGGCCAAGGAAATCGAAGACCTGCTCAACGGCAAATCCGGTTTCGGCTCGCTGTCGGTAGGCGCGACGCTGACCATCGGCAATTACCTGGCGACCCTGCTGATCGGCAGCTTCATGCAGCGCCACCCGGAAAGCCAAGTGAAGCTGCACGTGCAAAACACTGCCAATATCGTGCAACAAGTTGCCCACTACGAAATTGATCTGGGTCTAATCGAAGGCGATTGCAGCCACCCGGACATCGAAGTGCAGAGCTGGGTCGAGGATGAGCTGGTGGTGTTCTGCGCGCCGCAACATCCGCTCGCCCAGCGCGGCAGCGCGACCATGGAAGAGCTGACTCACGAGGCGTGGATTCTGCGTGAACAGGGTTCCGGCACGCGGCTGACCTTCGATCAGGCCATGCGTCACCATCGCAGCTCGCTGAATATCCGTCTGGAGCTGGAACACACCGAGGCGATCAAACGCGCGGTGGAATCAGGGTTGGGGATTGGTTGCATCTCGCGACTGGCACTGCGCGATGCGTTCCGACGCGGCAGTCTGGTGCCGGTGGAAACGCCGGACCTGGACCTGGCGCGGCAGTTCTACTTCATCTGGCACAAGCAGAAGTACCAGACCTCTGCCATGCGCGAGTTTCTCGAGCTGTGCCGCGCGTTCACCGCCGGGGTGCAGCGCAGCGACGAGATCGTCCTGCCGACCATCGCTTAAAGCAGAATTACTGCCCACACCAGCGCGATCATGCTCAGCGCGACGAATTGCGCGGCGCTGCCCATGTCCTTGGCGTTCTTCGACAGTGGATGCAGTTCCAGCGAGATGCGGTCGATGGCCGCCTCTACTGCCGAGTTCAACAACTCGACGATCAGCGCCAGCAGGCACACTGCAATCAATAGTGCCTGCTCAACGCGGCTGACATTGAGGAAGAACGTCAGCGGAATCAGCACAACATTGAGCAGCACCAGTTGGCGGAACGCCGCTTCACCGGTGAAGGCGGCGCGCAGACCGTCGAGCGAATAACCGGAGGCATTCAGGATGCGTTTCAGGCCGGTTTGGCCCTTGAAAGGTGACATAAGGAAGAAACCAACCAAAAAGGAGTGGGAAAGCTAGATCAATAAAAGTCAAAAAAACGTGAAGACACCAGCCTTTATTGGCTCGGAATTGACTCAAGTTGTTGCAGCAGTAAAGCCGCTTGCGTGCGAGTGCGCACATTCAACTTGCGAAAGATCGCCGTGACGTGGGCCTTGATGGTCGCTTCGGACACGCTCAGCTCATAGGCAATCTGTTTGTTCAGCAGGCCTTCACAGACCATGGTCAGCACGCGGAACTGCTGCGGTGTCAGGCTGGCGAGCCCGTCGCTGGCGGCTTTGGCTTCGTCGGAAACGGCAACCGCTTCGAACGCCTGCGGCGGCCAGAACACATCGCCATCGAGTACTTTGCGCACCGCTTGCTGAATCACGCTGAGGTCGCTGGACTTGGGTATAAAGCCACTGGCACCGAACTCTCGGGATTTGACCATCACCGACGCTTCTTCCTGCGCCGACACCATCACCACCGGAATCTGCGGGTATTGTCCGCGCAGCAGCACCAGCCCGGAAAAGCCATAAGCGCCGGGCATGTTCAGGTCCAGCAGGACCAGATCCCAGTCAGCCTTTTCGGTCAGGCGGGTTTCCAGTTCGGCGATGCTCGCCACTTCCACCAGGCGTACATCCGGGCCAAGGCCCAGCGTCACCGCTTGATGCAGGGCGCTACGAAACAGGGGGTGATCATCGGCAATCAGGATGTCGTATGTGGCCATTTTTCAAATGATCCTGTTTTTGATGGCAGACACGGTGCATTCCGGTCTGGCCAAAGCAACTCAAGATGCCGCTTTTGAAGCGATATCCACAGGGGCACGTTCAACGCCAATCAACAGCAAACACGGCGTTTCAAACCTTGGCCGCACCCTAATCGGCGCCAAGCATGCCCAGCGAAGACGGGGTGGTCAAGCAGCACGGCCGCTGGCTTGTACAGTATGGGCCACTATTGGGCCAACTCCGGCTGCGCCTTTCGTATATAGGGCAACAGCTCGGCGTGCGCGGGGGTGGCTTCATTCATGTCCAGTTGTTGCTTGGCACCGAGGTAGTGCTGGCTGAACACGTCGAAATAGGCGTCCAGCGCAGAAGCCGCGTCGCTGTCACCCGCCAGTTCGAGACATAGCGCAGCCACTTCGGCGGTGCAGAGATGTTCGCTGCGGGTCGAACGACGCAAGCGGTAGCGCGAGAGTTTGTCGGGCAGCAGGCTCAAGATCGGCAAGCGATCGAAATACGGGCTCTTGCGGAAGATCTTCCGCGCTTCAGTCCACGTTGCGTCGAGCAAAATGAACAGCGGACGTTTGCTGCTATCGATCGCGACGGTGTTGGTCACTCGCGCCGGTTCAACGTATTCGCCGGGAAACACCAGATACGGCTGCCACTGCGGGTCATTGAGCAGCGCGAGCATCTGCGGATCGGGCTCGGTACGCGACCAGATGAACGCGTGGTTATCGCGCACCACGTCGGCAATCAGCCAACCGGTGTTGCTCGGCTTGAACACTTCCTTGCCGGTCATGATCAGACACACGCCCGAACGAGTGTCGACACTCGGCCGCCAGGCGCACAGGCAATGGCTGATGATCACCCGGCAGTCGCGGCAACGCTCAGAGCGAAAGCCACGGGCCTGAATCGGCTTGATGCCTTCATCTTCGCGCTGGTCACGCAGACGGGCGACGGCGTTGGGCGCATGGTTCATCGTGGATAACGCCGAAAAGCAGGAAAACTCGACACGAACGACACTCGGCAGGGCAATAAAGGCCGGCAGTTTACCAGAGCGATGGGCACAAGCCTGTACCCTCCCGACCGGCTCCCCTATAATTCGCCGCCACTGAACGCACAGTCACGTGGCTGGTCGAACCACCAGTCACTGAACCAGGAGAGTTTCATGCTGCGCCTTATCGTTCCCACCGCTGCCATTCTGCTGGCGTCGTCCTTCACCGCTCAGGCTGCCTCCCTGAGTGAGCAGAATCTGAACCGCGAGCTGCGCAACGTCGCCGCCCAGAGCAGCGTCGGCACGCCACGCGCCATCAGTGAAGACATTCTCGATCAGGGCTTCACCGTTGAAGGCACGCAGTTGATCAACCACCTGAGCGTGCAAAAGAGCCACGCCGACAAGATGCGCGCTGACCCTAAAGCCGTGTATTTCCAGTTGGGCGCCTCGGTGTGCAACAACCCATCGTTTCGCAAGCTGATGGCCAAGGGCGCAATCATGCGTTACGACTTCACGGAAGTGAAAACCAACAAAGCGATCGGCTCCGCCAGCTACCAGGAATCGGATTGCCCGAAAGCCGGTCCGGCGAAGAAGAAGTAATCATCGCGAATTGGCGCGCCGCTGTTCATCCTCGGCGCGCAGTTCGGCCAGCAAGGCCTGTAGATAGTGCGAACGGCGCTCGCCGCCGGCCAAGCGCCGGCAGCACTCCTCTTCGAGACTGATCTGATGGGTCTCGGCTGATGCCTTCAACATTCGATACAGCTGCGTATCGATCTCCAGAATCACTCTGGCCATGTGTCCCGCCTCCTTGCCACCCGCAAATCCTTGAATAGCGTGCACCTTGCGTACGGTCGTTGACGCAAAGTTGTCGTACGGCGCCTGTAAGTTAGTTAATCAGAGGGATTGCCGCTCGGCGCACGTTCGGACGAGCGGTGACGGCATCGGCTGAAAAACAATAAACGGTTGCCAGCCAGAACGTTGCGGCGCAATGATCGAGTCAGCGCAAACCTTCGCAAGGGTCTAGATTCAGAGTATTCCCGATCATTTTTAAACGGCAGGAAAGGAACTGCCGATCGTGTGTGTTTTTTTGCAGCGCGGCACTGACGCCGCTCGTCAGGGCCATCCCGCTCTGTGCAGAAGGAGACGTTGAATGCCTTACCAACCGAATGACCTCTTGAGTCGTCATTTTCAGGAAAACGGTCCCGACCTCATTACTCAGGTCGAAGAACAACTCAGCCGGGTTTCCCCCAACAGCCCCAACCTTCCCATCTACCGCGACATGATCCTGACCGTGCTGCGCATGGCGCAGGAAGATCACAACCGCTGGAACGCCAAGATCACCCTGCAAGCCCTGCGCGAACTGGAGCAAGCGTTTCGGGTGCTGGAGCAATTCAAGGGCCGACGCAAAGTCACCGTATTCGGCTCGGCGCGAACGCCAGTCGAACATCCACTGTATGCCATGGCCCGAGAACTCGGCGCGGCGTTGACCCGTTCGGACATGATGGTCATCACCGGTGCCGGGGGCGGCATCATGGCAGCCGCCCATGAAGGTGCCGGTCGCGATCACAGCCTCGGGTTCAATATCACCCTGCCCTTCGAGCAGCATGCCAACCCGACCGTCGACGGCACCGGCAATCTGTTGCCTTTCCACTTCTTCTTCACGCGCAAATTGTTCTTCGTCAAAGAAGCCGATGCGCTGGTGTTATGCCCCGGAGGGTTCGGCACCCTGGATGAAGCACTGGAAGTGTTGACGCTGATTCAGACTGGCAAGAGTCCGCTGGTGCCGGTGGTGTTACTGGATGCGCCGGGCGGCACATTCTGGCAAGGCGCGATGGACTTCATTCGTCAGCAACTGGAGGACAACCGTTACATCCTGCCCACCGACATGAAATTGATGCGCCTGGTTTACAGCGTCGAAGAGGCGGTCGAGCAGATCAATCAGTTCTACAGTAACTTCCACTCCAGCCGCTGGCTCAAGCGCCAATTCGTGATCCGCATGCATCACAAGCTCAGCGATCAGGCGCTGGCGCACATGCAGGAAGCGTTTGCCGATCTGTGCCTGAGTGACCAGTTTCATCAGCACGCCTACGCCGGCGAGGAACACGATGAAGCGCAGTTCAGTCATCTGGCGCGACTGGCCTTCGCCTTCAACGCGCGCACCCACGGGCGTCTGCGGGAACTGATCGATTACATCAACCTGCCGGAAAACTGGGCTGATTCCAAACCGCAAACAGCGCAACGCTCACGCGAACCATCAAAGGTTATTTGAGGGCAAAAAAAAAACGGCCCGCTATTTTCATAGCGGGCCGTTTTTATTGAATCGGATTAATCGTCCATGCCTCGACCGCTGAACAAGCGGTTGATCATCTCCATCGAAAACCCTCGATACGCCAGAAACCGGCCTTGCTTGGCCCGTTCTTTTGCATCAATCGGTAAATGTCCGGAGAACTTCCTGCGCCAGGTGTCCTGAAGTTGCTCCTGCCAACTGATACCGCTTTCGCGCAGGGCGAGTTCGATATCGGCACGCTGCAAACCGCGCTGGCTCAGCTCCTCACGAATCCGTAGAGGGCCATAGCCGGAACGGGCACGATAGGAAACAAAGCTTTCAAGGTAACGGGCTTCGGAAAGCAGCCCCTCCTCCGTCAAACGGTCGAGGGCTGTTTCGATCATCTCCGCCTCGGCGCCGCGCTGACGCAATTTGCGCGTCAGCTCGACTCGACCGTGCTCGCGGCGTGCGAGCAGGTCCATGGCGGTTCGCCGCACAGCGACGAGGGTATCGAGTACGGCGGTGGTCATCGCTGCAATCAGATGTCAGCGTCGGCCAGGTCATCTTCAGTCTCTTTGACTGCAGAAGCCTTGGAGTCGATCACTGCAGGAGTCAGCAGCTTGTCACGCAGTTGCTTCTCGAGCTTCGCGGCGATTTCCGGGTTGTCCGCCAGGAACTTGGCCGAGTTGGCCTTGCCCTGACCGATCTTGGTGCCTTCGTAAGCATACCAGGCGCCGGATTTCTCGACGAAACCGTGCAGCACACCCAGGTCGATCATCTCGCCATTGAGGTAGATACCCTTGCCGTAAAGAATCTGGAACTCGGCCTGACGGAACGGCGAAGCGACCTTGTTCTTCACAACCTTGACGCGGGTTTCGCTGCCGACCACTTCGTCGCCTTCCTTCACCGCGCCGGTACGGCGGATGTCGAGACGAACCGAGGCGTAGAACTTCAGCGCGTTACCACCGGTGGTGGTTTCCGGGCTACCGAACATCACACCGATCTTCATACGGATCTGGTTGATGAAGATCACCAGGCAGTTGGCGTTCTTGATGTTACCGGTGATTTTACGCAGCGCCTGGGACATCAGACGGGCTTGCAGGCCCACGTGCATGTCACCCATTTCGCCTTCGATTTCAGCCTTCGGTACCAGGGCTGCCACGGAGTCGACGATGATCACGTCAACCGCGTTGGAACGCACCAGCATGTCGGTGATTTCCAGGGCCTGTTCGCCAGTGTCCGGCTGGGACACCAGCAGGTCGTCGACGTTGACGCCCAGCTTGCCGGCGTACTCAGGGTCGAGGGCGTGTTCGGCGTCGACGAATGCGCAGGTCGCGCCGGCTTTTTGCGCCTGGGCGATCACGGACAAGGTCAGTGTGGTTTTACCGGAAGATTCCGGACCGTAGATTTCAACGATACGGCCTTTTGGCAGGCCGCCAATGCCGAGCGCGATGTCCAGACCCAGAGAGCCAGTGGAGATAGCCGGGATCGCCTGACGGTCCTGATCGCCCATACGCATCACGGCACCCTTGCCGAATTGACGTTCGATCTGACCCAGGGCCGCAGCCAAGGCTTTCTTCTTGTTGTCGTCCATTAAAGTCCTCACGTAATCAATAAGGCCTGACGGCCAACACCTGTATAAGTAGCCAGTATTATTCCACAGCGTTCGCGGATCGCCTACCCCTGATTTTCGATTTCTCGTGCCGCTAGTCGCAGGAGCCCCTCTAGCGCGGCCTTCACCGTTTGTCGGCGGACTTCATCGCGGTTGCCGGGGAAGTGTTGAACCTCACTGGTCACGGTCTCGCCAACACCCCAGGCCAGCCAAACAGTGCCGACCGGTTTGTTCGGCGAGCCACCGTCCGGCCCTGCTACACCGCTGACCGCCACGGCAAATCGCGCCAGGCTTTTGTCCTGGGCGCCCCGCACCATCGCCTCGACCACCTCGACACTGACCGCGCCCACCGTCTCGAACAACCCGGCCGGCACATTCAACTGCTGGGTTTTCTGCCGGTTGGAGTAGGTCACATAGCCAGCCTCGAACCACGCTGAACTGCCCGGGATCCGCGTAATGGCTTCGGCAATCCCGCCGCCGGTGCAGGACTCGGCCGTGGTGACGTGGGCGTTGAGCACTTGCAGGCGTCGGCCAAGTTCAGCAGCCAACTGGGTGATTTCTTTCACGGCATGCTCCGGATCGTGTGGAATGCCTCCACCGTACACGAGCCGATTGCGCTTTCAATACACAGACTCATTCAAAATGTGCAGGCGACAGCGCTCTGACATACGCCTGGCACGCCTGCAATGCAATCAGTCCGCGGTCGCCGCTGTCGGTGATGGCGATAATTCGTTGAGCATGCGCCGGGTCAAGTCGGGCGCGTACGGTTGCATGATCCACGCCGCTGGCGCCGGCGGTGGCTGGCACGTTGCAGCCTGGGGCAATGTTGCTGGCGTCGAGAAGGACTGACAGGCGCACATCAGCAGTGGCAAGACGATCGCGCAGGCGATCCTGATCACGTTGGGCATCGCTCAGCGCTCGATAGTGGGTTTGTTCACTGGCCGCCAGCCGTTGCTCCAGCGCCAGGCGTTTATCCTGCTCGGCCTGTTGCGCCGTGGCGGCCGTCAGAGTCAGTTGATTGAGGGTTTCGGCGTTTAACCGGGCCTGCTCGGCCAGCTGTCGGCCGTAGCGCCACTCCTGAAATTGCCAGGCTGCTGCAAACGCACCAGCGCCCAGCAACACAACGCCGATCATTCGCCAGGGGATAGGCATAGCACCGCCCTCGCCCGCGCCCAGATTTCCAGACGATCCTGCAAGCCGTTCAACCCGCCGTTGATGCGCCGGGTGATGGTATTGAACTGGTCGCGGTCGGCCAGTTCATTCAAGCCGTTCTGCTCCCAGAACCATGCGGCAGACTCGGCCGCCCACTGCGGTTGCTCGAGCAGTTCGGGCAGTGACAGCAGACGCTCATCGCCGAACAGGCCGAAGCTGCACTGGCGGTAATTCGAGCGGCCGGTAATCTGGATCAACCCGCGCCCTCTGTATTTCTGCCCGTCGCCATCAGCCTCAGGCGTGTTGCCCAAACGCAAGGCCAGCGTACCGGTGTCGTACTTGCTCAGGTATTGGTTGTTGCCCAGTTCGCGCACATAGCGCAGTTGCCCCGATTCATGGCCGACTTGCGCAAGGAACGCCGCGATGCGTTTCGGCGAGTCGATATGACGGCGCGCCATGGCGCTGTTGAGCGGCGAAACAAAAACGCCCGCTTGGGAGCGGGCGTTGGGCATGATGTCGATAAGGCTGTTTTCAGTTAATTGCATGATGCTTGATCCTCCCTGGATATTGCCCCGATTGAATCATGGTTGGCGGACAACAGCCCCCAGCCATTTTTTGCCAGACTTGTCACTGAGCTGGCCGGGGCTGCGTTTTCGAGGGTTTCATTCAATGGCTGGACTTGGCCGCCAGATAACAGCCAGGCTTGATAGTCAAGCCAGTCGCGATTGGTTGAGTCCTGCGGGATAAAGGAAGAATCTTCCGTGCGCAGTACTCCGCAAGTGGTCAGTTGATAGGTCATGGGGTTTCTCCTAGATCTCAGCGTCCGCTGTCCATTCAATCTGCAATCCGTTACCGGGCTGACTGTTTACCGGCGTCACAGTACCGATCGCGAAACTACGCTGTGTCACACTTTGCACAGTGGTTCCTGTGCAAGGCACTCCCTGCGAATAATTCCAAACCTGATTACTTGCATTTCCAGGGCAATACAAGACAACAGTAGGCTGCACTCTTTTCTGAGTCTGCATGTCTACGACCATCCCGTATTGCCCGGTATTTCCAGCCGCAGCCTGGGTAAACGAGACGATGCAGGTGCCCGTGCCGTTGTTTGCACGAATCGGTAAGCGGTTGGCAAAAGACTTTTCGAAATAACGCTGACACAACGTCAATTCTTCGCCAGAAAGACGGTATTCGAATGGCGTGGAAACCGGTCCCTCTTCCAATTGCACCTGAGTCAGGTCGATGGTTTGCAAAACGTTGAGCGGCAAATCAAAAGCCAAGCGCAAATAATCATTGGCGCCGAGCATTTTCCCCGCGATCGATGGCACCTGGAACGTTGCGCTGTACTTGCCCCATGCAGTGCTCAATGGAAAAACATCGACCACTTTGACAACGGCTTCCGAACCACCATTGCCGAAGTACTGACCGATGGTTACTTTCAATGAGCGCGTGGCATCGGAGCGTGCCCAAAAGGTCACGGTGGCGGTTCGTCCAGCCAGAGTCCTGACGGATTCAACGTTTTGGAGAATCTTGTGCTCGGTAGCGCCGACGCCCGCCGTGGTTTGCTGCCAACGTAAAAAATAACCCGGCTCGCCTGCCACTTCTGTCTGGCCTGGGGAAAACTCCTGACGAGAGATGGTTACGGCAGCATTGCCATTCCAGTCGCAGCGAAAACGATCGGCTACATAGCCACCGATATTTGGTCCTTGGTTGGTCGTGCCGCGTTGCCAGATATCGAACCCGCCATTGATCAGGACATTCCTGCGATACACCTGCACAGGAAACTGCTGTAGCGGATCAGGCCTGGACAATTGACGGATAGCCTGTGCCAGCTGATCGGTTTGGTTTTCATCGGGTTTCAGACCCGCTGCGGTAATCGCGCTGAGAATCTCTTGGGTAACACTGTTGCCCCAGCTCGCCGGGATCAACGATCCCGGTGTTCCCGCGATGGCATCTTCATCGACAAACTTGCCGTCGACCAAGCCTGAGCCCGGGACGTTTTTTGGGTAATCCATGTGTATCTATCCTTGATTGAATGGCGAACCGCTCAGCCATGGGTCCGCAGCAAATCTTCAAGCCAGTCAGGTTCGACCGGGCGCGAGCGGGCATCCGGGAAGTCCGGATGACTGGGCCAGTCGCGCAGCGCCTGTCGGTAGGCAAGTAGCTGCTTGAACTCTTCGGCGCGCAGGGTCGTGCCGCCGCCAACTTCAAGCTCTTCGGCGTCGCGAAACACCATCCATTGGGTGTTTTGAAGTACTTGGTTGCGCCATGCGCGCTCATCACTGGCAAGCGCAACCGGGGAACTGAGCGGTTCGGTCAGTACAGGCTGGCCAGAGTGACTGGCGCTGATGACTTTGCCGTTTGCCTGCCCGGCAAACAGCTCGGCGTATTGCGCCTGGGTGATTTCAACCGCCCCTTCAGGCAGTTCGGGAAGTGCGCTGTCGACTCGATCAAAACCGAGACTTTGTGCATAAAAGTAAATCGTCATGGTCAGTACCCCCAAACCAGAATGCGGCCCGAAATGCCCGGATCAGCCTTTACACTTGAAGCCAGGACGCTTCGGACCCGAGCGACCACTGTCGTTGTCGTGGAACTCCCGCCGTCAAATGCCCAAACGGTAACGTTGGAGGCACTCCATCCGGCCGGGTTACCTTCATTGGCAACACCGCCGAGGACAGCATTTGGAAACCTGATTGGCAACGACACTGTCATGTTGCCATTCGCATCGGAGCCCCCCGTTACCCACTGCAGGATCAAACCGCTGGGAAACTTTTGATATCCCGATGTGCCGAACTGTACGGCGTAACTGGCTGAGTACTTCAGCGCAGCGGTGCCATACACCACCCACACACCTGACTCTCTGACAAAGTTCGCACTCTCACCATTGTTCAAAACGATCGACGCCAGATAAGCCCCTTGCGGGCTGATCTGCGCACCGGTTTTACTGGCCACCGTGACGGGCGCACTGTTACGGCAATGCAGGCTGATCGTGCCGCCGCTCGGCACTGCAGCGGCATCCGGCAGCGTCACGGTGTAAGCCGCGTTGCCGCCCAGACCGATCGAGCAGCCAACATCGGCCAAGGTCAATTGCGTGGCGGTGGATATTCCGCGAGCACTGGCATAACTGCCCAGCGCCCGCTGCACAAATTCGGACGTTGCTGCCGAGCGTCCGCCATCAAACTGCGGTGCGGTCATGAACAATGCCGGGCTGCGCAATGCTCCCAGCAACTGATTATTCGACGATTCGTTCGGCGTCAGGCCGGCCGCCTGAACGACGTTGAGAATTTCTTGTGTGACGCTATTGCCCCACGTCGCCGGGATCAGCGAACCGGGTTTACCAGCGATCGGGTCCTCGTCGACAAACTGGCCGTTGACCAGCCCGACACTGGGTACACTTTTGGGATAGTCCAAGGTTTACCTCCTAGATTGAAAATACACGTTCAGCCAGGCACGCTGGCTAGCCAAAGCGGCGCTGATGGGCGCAAATGTGCTGCGGAAAAGTGTCGAATCAGGCCTGTCACGCAGCGCTTGTCGCGAGGCCCCCGATGTTCCGGCAAGTGAGTTTCCATCGACGAAGCCGCCGCTGATCAAGCCAACACCGGCAACGGTTTCTTGATAGTCCACTGCAGAGTTTCCAGGTTTTACAGGCAGCCGAATGCCGGCAGCACGAGGCCACCTGAAACGCAGTTAGTGGGCAGGTTCAGTCAGACGGCGGGGGATACAATCAGCTTTGCAGGGGCAACCGGCCAGTCAATGGACAATGGATAGTCAGGTTGCAGTTCAATATTTGCCAACTTCACTGCATAGCGTTTCCAGGCCTGCAATACAGTCAATTGATCACTGGATGCCTCACCCAACTCATAAGCGTATTGCAGAGGGGCTACACGAATGACTACTTCTTGCAGACGCTTGTCGCGCTCGATATCCGCCTGTGCAACGGCGGCAGCGTTCTGCGCCTCCAGATCCAGTTCCCAGTCATCGTTCTTCCAGACATAGTAATCGCCTGGGCGCGCCTTGGAGGTCAGAGAGTCAGGCAGTGGGCCTAACTCCGACCAATAGGTAGCCATGCCGGTGTCCTTGTAATAGACAATCGTGTTGCGCAAGTCGATCAATTGAGAAGCGATACCGTTGCGCCATACCCAGACATAACCAGGTTCAGCAGGCGGCAATTGTTCCGCCAACTCGATCACATTGCCGGGAACCTGAATGCCTATTCCGGGAATTATCGGCAACTCGACAGGCCCGGTCATTTCTTTGGTCGCTTCGTTTACAACATAGTAGTAAGTCATTGTTCACTTCCTTTTGTAGCTGAGAATGCCGCAGAGCAGCGCTGTTAGATGAGTTTGATTCTGCCGGGATAGGCGATGTTGCGCGGCCGGGTTTCGACACCGCCGGTGTTTTCGGTGAACCCGAGACTGATGTTGGCCTGATTAAACAAGGCGTCAGGCGCCGCGTTCGGTGCCGACACCAGCGGAACGCCCAGCATGTCGCTTTTGAGTTCGTGTCGATGAGCACGGAACATGTCGACCTGCCAACTACCAATGGAGCGACCGGCATCAGCCCCGCGCCCCTCATCGAACACTCTGATGAATTCACCTCGCCCCTCCGGCCCGCGAAAGGTCAACGTGCCATCTCCGCTAGTCCAGCCACCCTCGGCCCCTACCCTCGCGGCTTCAGTGGTCAGGGCCCCAGACTGCTGCGCGTGATCCCACAACCACGGCCAGTCGCTGCGACTGAATACCGCCCCGTTGAGCGGACCGTATCCTCCGGGGTTAAGCAGTGCCGTAGTCTCGAAGACAGCCCGGCCCAACGGCGTGCCATCGAACCGCCCGATCGGCCACCAGTTGCCTGCACCATCACTGCGCAGATGCCACCAGTCACCCGATCCCATCAGTACAAAAAAGGGGTACCCGGCTGCGACAAGATGAGTATGAAATCTGATTTTGTCGGTGCCCGAAGCGCGCACTGCCAAGCGCGAAGTCGAGTTGTCGACCCGACGTACTATGACGTCGCGAACCCCTAACGTAAGGTCCGCCGGCGGCAGGCTGATGGTGGTCGCACCACTGCTCGCGTTGACCAGCACCAGCCCGAGTTCATTTGCCGCCAACGCTTTGGAGGCCGACACACTGGTCACTAACGTTGCCATCGGGCTGGCCAACGCCAACAGCGCCTGTAAGGCTTTGAGCAGTTGTCGGTTATCACCTTCAGCAGGCGCAAGTCCCGCTCCGGTGACAACGTTGAGTATTTCCTCGGTGACGGCATTTCCCCACACCGCAGGAATCAATGACCCCGGCGTACCCGCCACCGGGTTTTCGTCGACGAAGCGGCCATCGACGAGGCCGACGCTGGGGACGCTTTTTGGATAATCCATAGAATGTTCGTTCCTTTGAAATGACAAATGACCGGCGTCGACACAGCGTTTTCTGCGTGCCTGTCCACGGTCCGTTTTCTGAAAAAAAAAGCCCACAACGAAGTGGGCTTGGGTGACTCGGAACGCAGAATTTTCGGCTTAGCTGGAAAGGCCGCTGGCCAATTCGCGAATGGCGACCAACGCTTCGTCACCAGCGCTGCGCGCCAGATCCATGTTGCCCTTGGCAGCCTGCGCACGAATCTGCGCCTTGGCTTTCAGACGCAGGGTGCGCAGGGTCAACAGGTGATTGGTCAGTTCATCGGCCTTGGCGAGAATCTGCTCGGCAGCCTGTTTGGCCGTACGACCTTTGACCACCCAGGCAGCGACCGACAGCGGCACTTCCTTTTTCGGGTAACCGGCGTCCTGATAAGCCTGAGCGTCGGCGGCGGCCTGGGCGTATTCCATGGCTTTGAGCGGGTCGCCGGCCAGCACCGTGCGGACGCTGTCAGCGGCTGCATCGATTCTGGCGCAAAGGCGTTCGGCTTCTTGCAGCTCCAGCTCGGCGACCCTGCCCGCATTGAGCTGCCATGCTTCACCGTCCCAGTCATGGGCCAGTGAAGGCTGTGCAGCACGCAAGCCGTCTTCGAACTGATGCAATTCTTGAATGATGATCATCGGATCAACTCCCAGGAAAGATTGATATTCACCGCCGCTGAAAAGTTGATCGCAATACCGTTTGCGTAGTCGGTCGGGAGAATATTTTTGATGCCCATGCTGAACAGCAACTCATCACTCGTCCCGTTATCGGCACCAAAGGCGTGTTCGGCTTGATAGGTCTGCCAAAGGGAACGCAACATGCTGTGGTCGAAGCTGGCGGTCAATGTCGAAACGGTTGTGTCATTCACCTCGTTGTTGGTAATAACCCGCACCGTCTCCCCCGCACTGGCCCAGCCGTCCCAATTGCTCGACGTGGCAACCTTCGGGTTGAGAAAACAGTAGTTGGCGCCCAGCCATCCGGGTGTCGCAAAATTCACAGCAGTGACTTGTGTCGGATGCGGCGTCGCATTGCCCACCACCAGACGCGCGGCACGGGCATGCGGGTCCAGTGGCAGGTACACCACGCCATTGCCGCTGATTGTTTGCGTCCACGACAAGCGGCTACGGTTATACATCGCCCGGACAATCGGTACCGAGCCGGGGCCGGCTGTCACCACCCAAGCCAGACAGAGATCCAGCGGCGTCGACTGAAAACCACCGCCCGCCGCACCATTGATCGTGCCCTTCAATCCCTCGGGCGTGGCGTCATAGATAATGCCGCGCTGTGTGTAGAAGGTCAGCACACCCGCGACCACTTGCGCACGCAGAAAGTAACCGGAGTTGGGCAACAGATCGGCACTGCTCCAGGCTATCGTCGTAAAGGTGCGCGGACGCCCCAACTGACCGGCCAACACTTCCTGGCCTAGGCTGACCAACACACCGGGCAGAATCGATAAGCGCCCGCCACTTGTTGCAACCGCCGACGGCGTGATCGGCATTCGCCCATCTGCCGTAGCCACGGTAGCGGTTGGCAATGAGCCAATCGGCAACGCCAGATCCTGGTTCCAGCCCTTGGCCGAAACGCTCTGAATCGCCTGCAACAACTGATCGTATTTCTTCTCGTCCGGGGTCAGCCCACCGGCATTGATCACGTTGAGAATTTCCTGGGTAACCCCATTGCCCCAATCCGCCGGAATCAACGATCCCGGGGTTCCGGTCATCGGGTTTTCATCAACGAACTTCCCATTCACCAATCCGGCGCTGGGCACACTGTTTGGATAATCCACGCCGGGACCTCCCGTTATTCTGGGTGATTGTTCAAGAAGCTGTTTTTGTAGGCTTCAAGTCAGAAAAGGCATCAAACCGGCAACACTGGCCAGTCCACGCTTTGCGGATAATCTGGCTGCCTGTCGATCTTGTTCAGCGCCAGTTTGTAGGTAGCAAATGCCTTGAACCGCTGCATGTCATCGGCATCCAGCAACCCTGCAATGTAGGCGTCGGCCATACCGACGGTTTGCTGATCAGCTTCGGCCAACAACTCGTCACGCCGCGCCAGCGCCAATGCTCGCTGTTCGCTTTCAACCAGCTGCGATGCGTTCGGCAGTGCATGTTTGGTGACCTTGCCGTCGGTCCACTTCCAGATGCCGTCGCGTTCCTCGATCGTGCGCAGGAACAGCTCATCGGAGATCTCTACGGCAGTGGCAGGCACCCGCGTGTGAATCGTCGAGTCATAGCGCCCAAGCAGTTCGCCCTGGGCATCAAAATCAATGTATTTCATTTCATTCACCGTTGATTTCAGAAGCCGATGGCGAACCAGTTCCAGCCGCCAGGGTCAGCATTGGAGAAGCGCTGAAACTGGCTTTGCGAGAGTCGGTAAAGGGAAAAGCGCAGGTCGGAGAATCCCGGTGAAAGATCGCCGCCCGAGAGAAAGAGCACGCTTTTGGGAAAGGCGATCGGATAGGTAATGGTTTCGCTGAGTGCGCCGCCCGTGGCCAGTCCCCATTGCAGGATCAGGCCACTGGGCAAACGCTGATAGCCGCCTGCAGTGTTCAAGGAAGCGGTAAACGCTGGCGAGTACTTGAGCGCACCGTCACCGGAGTCCAGCCCCCATCCTCCGCCGAGTAGAAGCCGGCGAAAAGTAACGTAGCTGCCACCGACAAATGACAATGTGTTATCCGGTGCAACAGCGCTGGCGGTGCCCAGACTCTCGCCACTCCTGACTTTCACGTTCAAACCACCGGAACCTGCCACCAGAGACACCAAGCCTCCCGCAGGCACAGTTGACCATTCCGGCAGTGTCACCGTACCTGGGCTGGTGAAGATCGAGAGTTTGCCGACGTCAGCGACCGTCAACGAAACATCACCCACGTAATTGGTCTGCCCCGCCAGACTGCCGAGTGCGCGCTGTACAAACTCGGTCGTCGCGACTTTCTGACTGACATCGAATTGTGGCGGCGTTTCAAACAGCTTTTTGCCACGGATGGCCTCGAGCAGCTGGGTGTTCAAGCCTTCGGTCGGTTCGATCCCCGCCGCTTTGATAACCGCCAACACCTCTTCGGTAAGGGCGTTGCCCCACTCAGCAGGAATCAGCGATCCGGGGGTTCCGGTGACGGGATTTTCATCGACAAAACGACTGTTGACCAAACCGACACCGGGCATGCTTTTCGGATAATCCATCCCCTCATTCCTCCCTAGTCATAATTGATGTGCACCTTGGTATGCGCCGGCGCGCTGCGGTGGATCAGGCATTCCAGCGCCGAACCCGGGTTGACGCCGAAACGCTCACCCCAATAGCTCGCGCCGTAACGTCGACCGAGCAACAGGCGCCCGCCGGTGTTAAGCGTCCACATAAACTGCGCTTCCCACGTGCCCCAATGCGCCGAGCCGAAACGCGAGCGGCCCATGCGCGGGGCTTCGAGTTCGGTGATGGTCGCGTTGGGATAGCCCTGGCTTTTGGCGATGTCGAGGTAGTAGCCGACGGCCTGGCTGCCGACCGCGAGCAAACGTCGGCGTACGGCGAGGCGGCGGTCGTCGAACAGCGGTGTGGCGCCCAGGCACGGGTCAGGCAGTTCCATCACCCGCTCCCAGTCCGGCACCAGTTCGCTGACGCCGGCCGGGTCCATCTCGTTGAGCAGGTCGGCGGCGCGCGCATCGAGGCGCGCCAGTTCGACCGCGACGCCTTGCAGCACTTCTTCAAGTTCCGGGACTCGCTCCGGATTCCAGGCTGGGCCACTGGGCAGTAGCGCACGCAGTTGCGCCTGGTATTGCGCGGCGGTTCTGATCACCCCCATACGCAACCTCCGAACGTCAGCAGTTCGCTGTCGTCGGCGGCGACGTTAGCGGTCGGCGCGTTGAGCACGTGATCGGTTTCACCCGCGGCGCTGCTGATCGCTTCACGGATATGGCTGATCAGCAGGTCCTGGCCGAGGTCGGCTTCGCGGTTGTGCAAGTCGCGCAACTGGGTTTCGACGGCCGCGCGTACGGCACTGGTGTCCGGTGTCAGCTTGAGTTTGTAAGTCACCGGCACCTGCACCGGCGGCAGCACATGCACCTCGGCAGTGACCGGACGTAATGGCTCGATGTGCGCCTGCACTTCAGCCAGTTGCTCGGCGTTTGGCACCGGTTGTGGATCATCGTCGCGCATGATGTAGAGGCTGACCGTGCCCGGCCCGAGCAAACCGCCTCGGCACCACGCGCGGGTCACGCCCGGCACTTCCAGCGCCCAGGTCTCGTAATCGCTGGCCGAACCGCCATGGGGAATGACGCGATAGGAACGGATCACTCGCGAACGCAGCGACTCCAGACTTTCCAGAGCGACGCCGCCACTCAGACCCGGTTCGACAACGACGAAGCTGTTGCCGACAACCCCGGCAATCGGTTGCACCGGAGAGAGCGCCAGACCGGCATCGGCATTACCGAGGCTGCCGGCGTCAAGCGCGGCGATGGTGGTGCTGTTGCTGCCATTGACCGTGGTGCGTGCGGCGGTAACTTTATAGGTACGACCATCGTTGGTTTGCAGCAACGTATCGACGTCGAGCACCGCGCCGGCGGTGGCGGTAAAACTCACCGTGCCGGTGGCCACTTGCGCGGGTTTGCGCGGCTGGTTCAGACGCAGTGCAGCAATGCGCTCCAGGGTCGACTCGTCGGCCTTGTCCGGCAGAATCTGCTCGGCAATCCAGTCGAGGTACCCGTACAAGCCATACGCGGCGCCGCTGAGCGTTCGCGCCAGCACTTGCGCATCGGACTGGCGCAGCGAATCGCCGGCCAGGTCGCTTTGGGTGCGCTTGATCAGCACCGGCAGCGAAGGGGTTTCAAACGGCATAGATCACCTGCCAACTGTTATCGGGGTTGATGTCCAGGCGTTCGCCGTCGGCCAGGGTCAGGACCGTGCGCAGGTTCAGGCGCTGGGCGTCGAGGCGTTCGCTGATGATGTCGATGGCGCTGCAGTGGCCGTCATCGACTAGCCATTGCAGAGCTTCGCGGGCATAGAATTCGGCATCCATCTGGGTCTGTCGCGTCAGCTTGACCCGGCGCAACAGCCACAGCCGCGAGCCGATACGGTCGTCAGCGACGGTCGGAAAGCTGTCGCCCCACCAGCCGAAACGTTCGTCGTCGTCGAGGGCGTCGTCATCGGCAGCGCGGCGCCAGGTGAACAGGCTGATAAGCACGGCGCGGGTCAGCGCAGCGTGGAGATTAGGGCTGATCAACATCATTTGCCTCCTGCCGGCGCGCCGGTCTGGCCGCTGCCGGCCTGCACGCCGACGTGTACGTGGTTGATCTGGCTGATGCCACCGGCGAGTTGATCGCCGGTGGAAACGATCTTGCCGGTCTGATTGATCACCGGCGTATCGAAGTTCACCGCGCTGCTGGCACGGATGTTCAGCGTGGTGGTTTCGATATCGATGATCCGCCCGCGCTTGAAGTGAATCCTGTCGCCCTCGTCGGTGTAGATCGCCACTTCACCGGCAGCCAGCGACTGCAGGCGATAGCGGCGGTCAGCGATGACCAGGGCGATAGCATGGGAACGGTCACCGCCGATAAACGTGACCACGCCTTCGGCACCGGCCAGCGGATGGCTGGTGAAACCGTAGGGTTCGAAGTGTTCGAGGTCGTCGTTCACCTCGCCGGCGGTGAGGCGCATTTGCAGCGATTGCAGCTTGGATGCCGAATTGGCGAGCACGACGGTGCCGCGCGCCAGCAAGCGTGTCAGTAGGCTCATGGGGTGTCCTCAAAAGGTAGGCATCACGCGATCCACTGTGGGAGCGAGCCTGCTCGCGAATGCGCTGGGTCAGGCAATGTGATGTTGAAGCTGCCAGCGCTTTCGCGAGCAGGCTCGCTCCCACAGGGTTCGGAGTCAGGCTCAGGTTTTTTTCGGGGGTGTCGGATTGGCATCGAAGGTATGCGGCGGCGCCACTTGCAGCGTGGTCACCGAACCCTGCGCCGACAGCGAATACGTGACTTTGGAAATCAGCATGTCGCCATCAAACCCGAGCACCGGATCTTTCACTCGCACCAGCGTGTTGTGTCGCCACAAATCACCGTTGGCCTGACGCCAGCCCTGCACCTGATAGGTAGTGCTCTGCGCACGGCCCATGCGGGTGGCGCTTTCCCATTGCGCACGCTGCTGCGCCAATTCAAAGGTCAGCTGCGTGCCTTCATTGATCACCGTGGTGCGCCGACGTTTGAAGGTCAGGTCGGCAGCAATCGATTCCACTTCGCTGACCGCCGCCCCGCTCTTCTTGTCCGAGCCTTTTTGCTGGCCGATGACCCGGTATTCGGAGAACACCTGGCTGTAATCCATCGGCGCGCTGGCCGAGAGAATATTCTTCCCCAGCTCCAGCACATCGCTCGCCCGGCCACCGCTGCCGGGCTTGGCCAACACCAAACGGCCTTGCTCGTCATCGGTGGAAAACACCCGTAGCAGCGAGAGCAAACGATCGATCGACTGAAACACCGTTTCACCCGGCACGATGGTGTGTTTGGTCAGTCGTGCGGTCTCGGGGATTTCGTTGACCACCGATTGCGCATACTCCATCGCCAGCGCCTCGACAATACGCAGCAACGGTTGCTCCTGCCATTGACCCGGGCGATTGGTGGCCGCGCAATCGACCAGATCCTGGGTCTTCGAACTGCCTTCGATGGTCAGGCTGATCTGCCGCCCGTCATAACGAATCGGCGCTTTGAATACGTAACCGGTGAGCACCAGATCATTGCCGATCTTCACCTCGCAGGGGTCGCCGGGCTTGATCGGTTTATCCACCGTTTGCCCTGGCCATTGCCAGGTGATGTCGAGTTTGAAAGTCCGGAACTGGCGCTCGAGATCAGCGCTGATTTCCACGCTTTTCCAGCCGCCATACTCCAGGTTGTTGACCGTCAGCGTGACGCGGTTATCCATCTCGCTCATGGTTTACTCCCCGGGGACTTTCACTTGGTTGGGTGAGAACCCGGGGTGATTCGTCGGGTTGCGCTGCTGGATTTCAAGGGCCCGCGTAGCATCGCCCAGGTACTTGTAGGCGATCACCAGCGACGGCGCGCTTTCCTGAATGGTTTTAGTGACAACCCGGATACCCGAGGACGCAACGGCCTTGAGGTGCGTGACCAATGCATCCAGCAAATCGCTGGCTACCTGGTGATGTGCAGCGCCGTATTTGTTCTTCGCCAGATCAACCGAGCTCACCAGATTCTTCAGCACCGCCAGCGTATCGTCCGTGGACGGCACGTCCTGATGAGTGATCGGCTGGTGGGCCTGACTGCTGACGGAAGGCGTCGACGGCAACTTCATCGGTTTGCTTGCAACCGGCATCGAAGCGATCCACTGCGCCGCTTTCACGATCAGGGTGTCCTGCACCAGATCAGCCATGGCTTGCGCCGCCGCATTGGTGTCCTTGCCAGTGGTGAGCTTCGGCGCATCAGCTTTGCGGATCGCTTCGAGTTGTTGCGACACGTCGGCAATCACGCCACGGTAGCCTTCCTTCGCAAACGTCTTCAGCTCCTTGATATCGCCGAGCAAGCCGTTGAACTCCGCCGCCAGTTCCTTGGGCAACTCCTTGACCGCTTTGACGAAGTCGGTGATGTCTTTGTAGTACTTGATCAGCGGCTGGAGCTGCTCTTTGATGATCTCGTAGACGCCGGCGAGACTGTTACGCAAATTGGCAATGCCGATCCGCGCCGCTTTGATCATCGTCATCGCCTGCTCGAACCGCGCCAGTGCCGATGCCTGAAAAGTCCCGGCCTTGAGCAGTATTGCCTGCTGGGTACTGACGGTCGCGGTCGGAAACTGCAACGGTTTATCGGGATAGAATTTCAGGGTAAAGGTCACCAACCCGCCGTCCTGACGGGTGTGGGTCATGTCGCATTCGCCGACCTTGACTTGCAGGCGCCCGAGCCACGGATGCACCAGCTCGCCACTGCCCGCTTCCAACGCCTTGAGCAGCTTGTCGCGCTGCTCCAGGCAATCGGCGCCGACGATGAAAGCGGTGACATCGTGAATCCTCGCCTGCTGGCCGAGGTCTTCGAAATACGGCAGGTCACGCTGCGGATATTCGTGCAGCTGACCTTTGCGGCCGACCGGGGTTTTCGCCGAATCGATCCAGAAGCCGACACCGCGAAAGGATGCCGGCAATAAACGGTCACGCCAGTTCATTGGAACCTCCCACGGACAACGAGCGATAGCCGATGCGCGAAGACAGCGCCAGGCCCGGTTGATTGGTTTGCGGTTGATCGGTGCGCAGCCCCGCAGGGGCGTTTTCGAAGCGCACGGTCAGGCCGCCTTCGAGTTGCGTGCGGTTGTTGGCAGCGCTTTGCTGGATCAGGGCGCTGGACGTCTGCGTCAGCGAACTGGAGGATTGCGTCAGTGAGCTCGAGGATTGCGTCAGTGTCCCCGCCGACAACAGGGTTTTGGACGTAACGTCCGTGCTGGAGCCAAGGAATTGCGGCGCCCATTCACCTTTGCCTTCGGCATTGGTTTTTTCCTGTGAGCGGGTGAGCACGTCGACCTTGGCCGATGCTTCGGCCGCGAGTTTCCCCAGGCCTCCGTTGAAAAAATCCCTGATCGGCGCCAGCACTTCGTAAAACGTGTCGCTCCACTTTTTAATCCAGGCGGTCAAAGGGTCCCAGGCCTGAATGAACATCTCCAGAGGCGACCAGCCCAATTGCTCGCGGATAACGGCATACAGCGCAAGGATCGGCAGTTTGATGTAATCCACAAGGTCGCGAAAAAAAGCCGCTACCGGCACCGACACCGCCCTGAGCAAATCCCATATCGATGCAAACAGACCAACCAGCGGCTGCCAGTTCTTCAGAATCAGCGCCTGCGGTGAATACGCAAACAACGTCGCATAGAAGTCGATGACCGGCGCCGCCAGCGCTTTGAGTACGTCCCACAGCGCCGCGAAGAAGCCACTGACCGGCCCCCAGTTGTTGATCAGCATCCCCATCGGAGTGAAGCCGAACAGCGTCCGGAAAAAGCCAGCCATCGGGATCACCACCGGAGCAATCTGTTGCCACAGCCGGGCAAAAAACGCTGAGATCGGCTTCCAGTTGGCGACGATCAAACCTGCCGCCAATGCAACCCCGGCGGCAAAAAGGCCGATAGGCGAAGCGAGCAGCGTGAGCACAGCACTGAAACCCGCAGCCGCCGTCGTCACGACGGTGAACGCTACCGCTGCTGCCGCCAGCCCTTCGACCAGTTGCGGATGATCGGCGACAAATTCACCGACCGAGGTCATGACCGGCACCAGCGCCGTCACCAAGCCATTGACTGCCGGCAACAACGCCTGACCGATCTTCAACGAAATGTCATCAAGCGAAACGTTGAACTTCGCAAGATTGGTGGACGTTTCGCCCTTCACCACGGCGGGCACCTGCGCCGTTGCAGGTGCCCCCAGTGGCGCGGGAATCAGGGCGTCCTTGCCCAGCGTCGGGGTTTTAAGATTTTTGCTTTTGCTCGCCAGTTCGTCCTCGGCCTTGATCGCCTTTTTCAAGCCCTCCTGAAACGGCTTGAGCAAGCCACCGCCCGAGATAAACCCAGACAGATCAAGCGGCTTGATCCCAGTGCTTTCCAGGCTTTTCTTGAACGCCGCGACTTTGCCCCGGACGCCCTTCATCTCGGTCTCCATTTTCTGCAGACCTTGCATGACCACGAGCATGTTGACCGTGGTCTGAACGTTTTGCTGGATCGCGTTTATCTGTGTAATAGCCATCACTGCACCTGCTGCATCGCATTGATCCGTTGCGCGTGCTCCAGCGATTCGCGGAGCACATCCAGTGGCCTGGCCATCATCTGTTCGGGGTCAACCTTCCAGAACCAGGCCAGGTCATAGGCGACTGCGATCAGGTCGGTGATGGCTCCGACGCCGCACTCATGAAAAAACTCGCAACGGCCCAGCTCAGCGCGTTGAGGTCAGCCAGATCCAGCTGGTTGACCGACGACGGCGGAATGCCGGCGCACACGGCGATGTATTTGGCCGCCACGTCCATGTCGAGGCTGACTTCTTCGCTCTTGTCGATCTTGTACGGCAGCGCCTTGATCGCTCGCACTTCCTGCACCGTCGGGCGGCGCAGGACGAGTTCGGTCAGGGGCTCGCCGTGAGCTTCGATCGCAACCTGAAGCTTCACGGCGCCGCTCATTGCCAGGTCCCCTTGATGCCTTCGAATTTCAGTTCGATGGTGGCGTCATCGCCCTTGGAGACCGGTTCTTCAACCAGATATGCACCGGCCAGCACGTAGACTTTGCCGTTGCTGAATTCGCAGGTGACGGTGATGTCGGTGCCTTCGATCAGCTTCTTCAGCGGGAAGTCGGCGGTGTGCAGCGCGGTCACTTTGAACGACGGCGCGATGTCGGTTTCCTTGTAGAAACCGGGTACGACGGTTTCGCGTTTGACCGCCATCAGCGGGGCTTCGCAGCCGCCATTGATGGTCAGTTGTGCGCCGTCGACTTTGACGTAGCAGGTGCCTGCAATCAGTTGACCCATGGTGTTACTCCCTTTAATGAAAAAGCCCACGCGAGGTGGGCTGAATGCTTGTCGTCAAACGCAGCAATCAAGCCGCGTCGTCGTACTGCAGGCGGAACTGGTTGAGCAGTGCGAACACGCGCAGACCGTTGATGTAATCCGGCGGGAACAGCACGTTCACGCGGCTCGGGTCCTGCACGTCGCGCTCGACGATCAGGTGCTCGGCGAACAGCTCGGCGTTCTCGACATGGCCTTCCAGTTCGAGCTTGGCGTACTGCGCAATCAACTCGCCGCGAATGGTCGCCGGGGTGACGATCGGCTGGCCGGCGCCGAAACGCGTGCCGTCGGAGGCCAGTTTGTGGCGGCCGTATTTGCTGGTGATCACGCTTTGCAGACGACGCACGATGAACGCCGACTGGTGCATGGTTTCGCTGTCCAGATAGGAGTTGTCGGCCTGACCGTAAGCGTTTTTCTGGTAGGTGGTGATCGAGCGCTGGATGCGCACGTAACCGCCTTCGTAATACGCGGTGGCGATGCCGTAGTTGAGCAGCGACTGACGCTCGGTCAGGGTGAAGCGTTCGCTGGCCGGTGCCGGATCAACACCCGGCAGGCTGCCGCTTTGGGTCGGACGGCTGGCGTCGGCAGAGATGAACACCGCGGTGCGTGCGGCCAGTGCGGCAGCTTGTACCCAGAACGGTTGCGGTACGCCCGGCTCCAGCGCCTGAATGGTCATGTGCTGGTCGTTGCGTGCCTGGCCGGCAGCAACCAGAGTGCCGACGGTGCCGCGTTTGGCGCTGTAGACGTGACCGAACAGTTGCTTGGCCCACGACCAACGACCGGTGCTGTCATCCATGACGGCTTGCCAGGTGTTGAGGGTCGACAGATCGGACCATGGCAGTGCGATGAATTCGAACGGTTCATCACCCAGTGCGGCGATCGCTTCAACCTGATCCGGCACACCGGCGCCGCCGGTCATGGCGGTGATCGCAGCGGTCAGGCCAGCCGGGGTTTCTTCGCCGTTGCTTTTGCCCAGGCGATTGAATTGCAGGCTGATGTCGTTGCCGCTGTCGCCGGTCCATTTGGCGTTCAGGGTGACCACACCTTCGGCAGCGGCAGCGCTGACCGGCAGATCGGCCGTGGCGTTGATTTTCTGCGCCAGTGCAGTGGCTGCCTGGGCTGCGGTAGCACCGTTGACCACGGTGGCCTGAACACGCACGCCACCGACATACAGGTTGAGCAGGCCAGCCTGAGTCGCAGCGCCAGTCAGGGTCAGTACGCCTTTGGCAACGGCGCCTTCAGCGTTGTGCAGCGGCAGGCACCAGATCTCGCCGATCGGGTCGGCCTTGCGGAAGGTCTCGTACATCGAGGCGAGCATCGAGCCTTGGCCGCCGATGCTTTTGGCCAGCGCAACGCTGGAGACCAACACCAGTTTGCCGACTTCGGTCGGGGCGATGTTGTCGTTGACCTGAGCGACAATCAAACGGCGCATGGTCGAACTCGCGCTATTGGCGGCCGAGTTGTCCATTTCGGCATAGAACAGCGGTACACGAATGTCCGCGGGGATGTTGCTGAATCCGATCGCCATTATTTGGCTCCCTTTTGTTTGGCTGGTGCGGTTTTGAGAGTGATGTCGCCGTCGGCCAGACGTCGGCGCCACCAGGCGCTGTCCAGCACTTCACGGCCTTCGAGCGGCAGCAGATCGCCCGCCTCCGGGTCAGGTACGACGCGGCCGGCGGCCGGCAGTACGGTGATGCGATTGCTCATGGGGTTACCTCTGCAGAGAAAGTCATTTCCACGCGCCCATCGGGGCCCGGGCGTTTCAGGTTGGGGTCGGCCGGGTCGATCGCATCGACCCGCACGGTGGCCCCGGTAAAGGACGACAAGCCGTCCAGTTCGCGTTCGTGCCAACTCTCCGCAGGCTGACTTGGCAGATTGCGGCCGAGCTGGAACTCGGCAAAAAAGCGCAGCCGGTAGAAAGCGCGGCTGCTGTTGATCGAGACCAGTTCGCCGCCGTCGTAGACGATGGCGCTGTAGTCGTTGTCGGGCTTGAACCCGACCAGCGCGCGCCACAGTTCGGCACGCAGGTCGTGCAACAGATCCAGCGCTTTTGTAGCGTCGGTGGCGTCAAGTACCAGGACGATTTCGAAGCGGTCGCGGATCGGTTGGGTGGTGAGGTTTTGGGTGGTGCTTTCACTCGCCAAGTCGGCCAGTGGCAGCACGTGGGCCGAGGGTGTCGGCAGATCCGGGTTGCCTTGTAGCAGCGCCAGATCGACACCCACCGAAATGTGACTGGCAAGGCCAGGGCATTGCCCACGCAGTTGCGTGAGGATCGGGGTGATCTTCATGGGGGTGGTCCAAAATAGTGGGAGTTACCGCAGGCCCCTGTAGGAGTGAGCCTGCTCGCGATAGCGGTGTGTCAGGCGCGTTGGTTTTGAATGTGGCACCGCTATCGCGAGCAGGCTCACTCCTACAGGGGGGCTCGTGGGCTGTGAGATCAGTCTTTGGCTTCGGCTTTCGGGTCGAGGCACGACGCATCGATCAGGCAGCGATAGCTGTTCTCGCGATTACCGCTGGCGGTGACCTTGTCGATCGACCAGCGTCCGCGCATGAAATCCGGCCAGGTATCATCGAGCAGCACCAGGCCTTCAGCGGCCAGACGCGGATCGCCCGGGCAGGTGATCTTCACCTTGAACTTTTGCCGGAGCATTTTGCGCACTTCGCCTTCTCCCACGGCAATGGCGTCGGCTTCATTGGGTTGCTTCTGGCGGATGGTCTTGAACGGCGCAAGTCCCGTTTCGACCCAATGCAAAATGCCTGTAACAGCATCGACAAAACAGGTCTTGCAGCCCTTGGCCTGTTCGCGGGCGGCCTCTTCCAGCGTGGCGCTGATGAAGGCGTGATCGCCTGGACGATTATTGTGGGTGACCGACAACGTCACATCCTGCAGTTTCTGGCCCGAGATTGATTTGATCTGCCCGGGCCGCGCCAGCACATACGCATCGCCATAAGGTTTGGCGACCAGGTTGTACTTCTTTGCCAGCCGCGTCAGAAAGCCCATGTCGGTTTCATTGGACTGGTCGACATGGGCGATTTTGATCATCGCCACGTCCGCTGCGACACGTGATGAAAATCCGTGCTGCGACACCAGTTTGCTGAACAATTGACCGAGCGTCGTCGGTCCATGACTGGCGATGCGGCGCTGCTTGAAGCCGGTCTCGTCATCCTTGCTGAACGGTGCTGCAGTGGCCACCAAAGTCAGGCGAAACGGAAACAGCGTCGGTGTCAGGCGAGTGACTTTGAACTGGCCCTTGTCGACCATCTCTGCCATTTCCAGGTAACCCACCAGCAGGCCGATTTTCCCGCCGAGGTTCGGCAGCCCTTCGAGGCCTTCCAGATCAATGGTCAGGGTCAGTTGATCCGACTCGATACCGGCGGCATCAATGTGCTCCCAACTGATAAGGCGCTGGTTGAGCAAATCCGCGTTTGCGCCATAAATCTGAACGACCGGGGTAAAACCCAATGCCATACAACCTCCTTAATCCCACGCCGTGAGCGCTTTGATTGCGGCGGGTTTGCTGTCGAGTTCAGGCAGCACGACCCAGATGCCAGCGGGCAGAACCGGGCCGTGTTCGGCCAGGGTCGGGTTGAGTTTCCACAGTGCTTCTTCGGCCGCATCGTCGCTGCGCCCGGTTTCGCGGTAGAGCAGCAGATTCACCGAATCACCGGCCACGCTTCGAACTTTACGCATTGTTGAACTCCGCCAATTCGATGACCCAATCGACCACCATCGCTGTACCGTCATCGATGATGCAGGTCTGGGTTTCCTGAACGTTGTTGACCCGCCACAGCCCCCAGTTGCGGCCGATGCCATCGATCAGCGGCAGCGGTATACGCAGCGCCTGCAAGGCACGCAATTCATCGAGCCGATCCATGGCCACGGCGTACATCGACTTGCCGGTGATGGTCAGGGTTTCCGGCTTCTGTCCGGTCTGACTGGATTTCGGTTTGCTGGTAAGGATCTGTATTTCGGTCCAGCCGCCATCGGACTTGCGCAACAATTGGTGGTACGCAAAGTTGCGCGACAGGCCGAAGATGAAACTGCCCAGAGCCATTTGTTGTTTCATGTGGCGACTCCGTCGGTCAGGGCTGCGTCACGTCGTGTGGCGAGAGGATTGGTCGGCATGATCTGGCCCAACTGACTCATTGTTGTCTGCACAACTAGATTGGCCAGTGCCTGGGCGCTGCCCTGATCCTGACCATTGATGTGAATGGTGGAGTTGAACGTGACAGGCTGGCTGGCGGCTGTGGAGGCGAGTGCCGCAGGGTTCGTGGAGGTCGCCGAGGTCGCGATGAGGTCTTTACTGACCTGTGCAGGAGAGCCGAGACGATCGACTTGTGTCCCTAGCTTGTCGCCCAGAGATTCACCGATGGCCCCGCCCGCCATGCTCCCCAGCCACCCGCCGACCATGGTGCCCACACCCGGCAGAATCAACGTACCCAGTGCAGCACCGACAGCGGCACCAACAGACGACCCGGCTAACGATGCACCGGACGACACGACGGCACGCTTATCGCCGCTCATGACGCCGTTGACCATTTCATATCCGGCGCTGAGCAACCGCAGCGGCGGTGCCCGTCTGGCAAGCAGTCTGCCTGCCCTGGCGTAAGAACCGGACAGTGGAGCGGCCGGTGCAGAACTGACGGCTGATGAGTCTGCAAATGCCGTCATGGTTCCCGGCCAGTACGAGCCGGACATGCGGGGCAGAACGGGTGGTGCCGGTGGAGCACTGATCCGTGGTGGCCGAGGGGTCACCGTGCGGGGGCTTTTCGCACCTTGACCGGTTTGTTCACGTCGGACTCGAGGCTTGATGCTTGACCGGCGAGGCTTGAGTCTGCCCCCCGTCCCGCCGCCCAGCGGTTTGCAACAGCAGTCATGGCCCGCGCCATTTCCGGCCGACGTTTTCTTTGCTTTCGGGTCTTCAATATCGGCAATCAAACCGCCAAGACCGAACGGCAATTTTGAAGCGACGCCCTTGAGCAGTTTGTCGGTGAAATTGCCGAATGCCTTGGCCATCACCGCCACCACGATGGCCGACAGTCCAACGCCCGCAAGGGCTAACGCCGTCGAGGTCTTGGGATGGGCTTCAGCCATATCCGCCACGCCATTGGTCATATTCGTCAGCGAATCCAGCGAGCCGGTCGCATCCGGCGCCAACGCCGTGATCAGACGATTGAGACTGGCATCGAACGCGTTCCAGCTTCGCTGAGGGTCTTTGCCCGCAGGCTCGGCGCTGCGTTCAATCGCGCCGCTGTAAGCCGGTGTCAGTGGATCATTGGGCTTGAGCAATGAAAGCGGCGTCTGTGCCTCGCCGGGTTTGCCCATCCACTGGAGCACGCCCCCCTCACCCTTGAATGGCGATGCGAGGCTGCTCTGGGTCGCTTGCGAGGACACAAGCGACGACGTTCCTTCCAGTTTGGCCGGAGCGACCAGCGAAAACGCTTTTTGCAGGTCTTCGGGTTTCGCCAGCAGTTTGCGTACACCGTCGTCGCCACTGAAAAGTGTCTTGATCAGCGCTGCTTGCTGCTCTGCCGGTTGTTGCTTCAATGCCGCCAACGCTTTGACAAGGTTGTCCGGTACGTTTTCGGTCAACTTGCCGGGATCAAGCCCCAACGCCTTCCACGCCGACTGCTCGGCCGCCGAGCCTTGGGGGCCTTTGGCCAACGCTGCGCTGATGCTTTTCACCGACGCCCCGGCACCGGCTTTGTCGACGTCAGCATTGAGCAACGCGGCTGACAGCGCCGCCAACTGCTCGGGCAGGATCCCCGCTGCAACGGCCGACTCGCCGGATTGCTGCACGACCGAGCCGATGTCGGCAGCCGTCGTATTCAGTCCGCTGTTGCCCAGATGCTGAGTCGCATCAGCCAGCAGCTGACCTTGAGTCTGATCCAGTCTCATCGAGACTTGCCAGGCCGACAGCATTTCACCGGCCGACTTCAGGCTGATGCCGAACGCCGACGCATTGACCGCTGCATCCAGGGCAAAGTCCAGCAGCACTTGTTCCTTGTCGGCGCCCTTGAGACCCGCACCAATCCCGGATCTGCCAGCCGCGACTTCGACCTGCACCAGATCCACGACCGTCGCCCCACTGCCGGAAACCCGTTTGTCAGTGGCCAGTTTAAGGTTGGCTTTCGACAGCGTGCCGAGGTCGCCACTCAGGCCTTGAACCTGCCTGAGCTGGGCCATGGCGGTTTCCAGGGCCATGTCCGATTGCAGGTAGGCCGGAGGCGAGCGTTGTTCAATCTCAGCCTTGAGCTTTGACTTGCTTTCGCCGCCTGCCGCCGGCGCGGCAGTTACCACTGGCACCTTGAATGATGCCAGGGCCGTGTTCAGCCCCAGGACAACAGCGCCGAGTTTGATCTGTTCACGCACCAGACTGCGGATGTCCAGACTGGCCGTAAGCAACGCCTCTTTCAGTTCGGACAGTGGTTTGACCAGGCTGTCTGTGGCCGATCCCCCTGCCGACAAGCCGGAACCCGCGCCTGCGGTTTGCGCGGCGTACATCAGCGAAAACGATGTGTCTGCCATTGCCGCTCTACTCCTGTTTCACGCCAAGGCGAGTGATCGCTATGTCGTAGCGGCGCAACGCCTTTTCGGCGTCCCATTCCAGAATCTCCGCCTCACTTACCGGGTAAATGAGCGGGACGATATCGAGGATTACTTCGATGTCGCGTTCCGAAAGTAGGCCGCCGGCTGGTTTAAAAAATCGTCGATGCGCACCTGCAATTGCGTCCAGTCAGGGACAGTCAACTGGGCCAGATCGGGGATCATCAGGCCGGTGCAATGGGCGGTGATGAACTCGGCGCGCTCCTTGGCCGTTTTCAGTTTTTTCATCACTTTGGTGGCGCGCAGCACAGGCATTTCCAGGCTCAGCCACGTCACGGTGCGGCCGGTCACGGCGAGCGGTTGCAGCAGTTGCACCTGATCGGGATCGGCGGTTTTTTCCGCGTCATCGACCTGGCCGAGAAAGTACGACGCCGTTTGGGTCGACATCTCGTGCACGTACTGGGCGATGCTCACGTAGTCCGGGCGCTTGAGCTGGTCGAGTTCCTTGACCGACAGGCCAGTGGCGAGCAGCGCCAGTTCGAAGAATTGATCGTCTTCGTCATCGCCGGCGCGTTCCAGCGCTTCTTTTTGCGCGGCGTAGAACAGCGGCTTGAGCTGGATTGTCTCGATCTGCGAACCGTCGTCACCGGTGATCGGCGACAACAGGTCATGCTGGGGTGGCATCCACGACATGTATGAATTCCTTGGTGATTCTTTTTTAGGGAGTATCGCTATTCCCTTGTAGGAGTGAGCCTGCTCGCGATAGCGGTCTTTCAAGCACATTGATGTTGCATGTACTGACCTCATCGCGAGCAGGCTCACTCCTACAGGGTTTTGTGTTGTGCCGTGATTTACGGCATCAGCACCGCACGCCGCGCATCACCGAGGATGTCGACGCCGTTGAGCACGAACTTCTGGGTGCGCACGTCGATGTCGATCACCGGTACGCCGTTTTCCAGGCGGTTGTAGGTGCGGCAGGACAGCTCGAGATTGGTCTTGGGTTTTTCACCCATCTTCACCGCAGTCTCTTCCAGGGATTTCAGCTTGCCGCCGACGGTGTGGTAGGTGAACCAGGTGTTGCCGTCCTGATCCTGACCGGCTTCACGCACGTTCAGCAGGATGTCGTCGCCCAGCTTCACGCCGAGTGCGAGCATGACTTCGGCGCCGAGGCCTTGCAGGGTCAGCTTGGCGTTGAGCGCTTTGCCGCCCTTGGCCATTTCCTCGACGATGAAGCGGCCGCCACGCATTTCTTCGACGTCGAACTCGATCTTCGGCGGGGTGAATTCTTCAACGGTCGCCGACAGCGGCAGGCCTTGCAGGGTGGCCGCGATGGCCTGTCTTACGCGGTTGGTAAACATTAGAGAACGTCCTCCAGGAACTGCTCGATGATTTCATCGCGGGCGTTGAGTTGATAAACCATGTGTTCGTTCGGCGCGTAGCGGCCGTAGTCGATGACCACGTACCAGGTGCCGTTCTTGTACTTCTCGACGCTGTTGAGTTCCGGGTGCAGATAAACGCTGCCGCCAGGAATGGTTTCGTCGGCGACCAGGGTTTGCAGCCAGTCGTTGATGCGCTTGACCTCTTGATCCATGAAGGATTTGGTGAGGTTCTTGGCCATGGCTTTCTGGCCGGCCTTGACCAGCTTGCGGCTGATCGCATCTTCCAGACCGACGTAGCTGATGAACTTGCCGGTGATCGAGCGGTTACCCAGCAGCGAGAAGCCGCCGAGCACGGTGCGGGCGTAGTAGCTGACGCCGTAGCGGTTGAGCAGATCGCCTTCGGTGGAGGTGTCGAGGATGTTGTATTCAACGACCCGCGACACGTCTTCGGCGTAGGTCACCTGATTGCCCGGGCTCTCCCACTGCTTGACCTTGGCCAGTGCGGCAATCGCCAGACTGGAAGGCGACAGGAAAACGTTTTTCTTCGCCGCTTTCGAGTACACCGCAGGCATGTTGTGCACCACCAGGCAACGGTCGAAACCAAGATCGGCGCCGCCCAATTCCTGGCTGTACAGCACTTGATCGGCGACCGAGGCGTCCTTGCCGTCCAGCACTACACGGGCCTTGATGCGCTTGCCGAACGAGGCGAACTCGCTGGCCACCGCTTTGGTGCCGGTGAAGCCCGGCGCACCGATGATGGTCAGGTCTTCCGGGACACTGCCCAGCGCGGCCAGACCGAGCTTGCGGCCAGTCAATGGCTCGACGCCGCCGATCACTGCATTTACCGTGTCGGCCGGGGTCGCGCCCGCTTCGACGATGACCACGTAGACCGGCACCTTGACCACTTTGAGGATCTGGTAGACGGCGTGGTACAGCGTGCCCTCTTCCGAACCGGTCGGATCGAGCAGCGCGTGGGTGGTGAAGCTGTTGATGCGGAACGGTGCGTTACGCGGAATCAGCGGATCGGCGTTCGGCGCGGTGCCGACCAGACCGATGACGTTGTCACCCAGGCCACCCATGGCCTCGGGGGATTCGGTGGCATTGACGGTAATGCCGTTGTGCTCGAAGTTCAGAACCTCAGCCATGTTCAGTCAGCCTTCTTGGCAGCGGCCTTTTTGGCCTGGGTGGAGGGGGTTTTCAGTTCCAGTCGACCGGCGAAGTGCAGCGCACTGGCCTCGACGTCGAGCAGATCAAGGTCTTGACCGACGCTCGACCAGTGCCCACCACCAGTGGGGAATGGGACGAGCACGGTGTAGGTTTGGCGGGTTGCCATTTTTCGTTTCTCCATAAACGGGAAAGCCCCTCTTAGGGAGGGGCTTTGGCGGGTGTTGAATATTGTTGGGCGGACAAGAAAACGCCCTAGGGTGCGGACGTTTATTGAAGCGCAGAGATTGGTGTAACCGGCACGGAATCAGGCCAGCCTTCTTTCAGCATTGCATCCACATAAGTGCCTGCCTCGACAGCTTGAAGCAGCTGAAATTCACGGTCGAAGCAAGCCTGAACGTGCGCCCTGACGGCTTTGGCAATAGCGAGAATCTGCTGCGCTCCAATTTCTACGAAGCCATCGAGTGTTTTGAAATTGCAGCGATAGTCAGGATCAAGCATCGCCGAAAGTCCGGCGCCGTAAATCAGCCCCGCGCTTTCGCGCGAGGTCGCAATCGATAGACCGTCCACAGACACGGCAGAATCTTCGCGCTCATAACGCTCGGCAGCGACTGACCGCGCATAGTCAGGAGCCACTTGCGGAAACGGCTCTTTGATAATCTCGTTGCCCACTTTTCGCCAGATACCATCGGTTTCTTGCGTCAACCTGACAAACAGGTCCTGGTCGATTTTGACGGCTGACGCGGGGATCTGATGAACCCCTTCAATCAGACAGGTCTGTAATTTCGAATGTTCGTCGAATAGTGCGTATTTCATGATTACTCCTTAACTGCCCACCGCGACCCAATGAAAGACGGTGACCCCAGGAAATGTGTGCTTTCCGTAGAATGCAGTGAGATTTGATACTCCCACGTCCACATACCCGTTCACTGGTGACCCAGGCGTGTAGTTCAAGGTGGCATTCAAGCTGTACATGGCATTTGGGAAAGGGATCGGAAAGGCAGTGGCAATATCCGTACCGCCATTTCCGGAGGCCCTGCCCCACTGAACAATCAAGCCACCGAGCCACGACGGGAAAATGATGTAACCGTTGATAGCTTTGAGGATTTGAAAACCCCAGCGCAGTTTTTTAGGCGTTACGATTGTGCTGTCGTCAGCCCCAGAGTCGGTCTGCTCTTGGGTTGAAACTTTAGCCGTGCCTTGTTTGATTTCGGTCGCTTGTTGCCCCAGAACGGCTAGCGCAGCGATATCAAGGCTTCCCTGATTGACCGGCGCGTTCCAGGCTTTGATGCACCACATGACGGCGACGTTACGAGGACGAGTTTCCGCCCCACCGGTATCCACAGTCGTGACGGCAGTCACTGTTTGCATCGTGACCCCGGTATCTACTGCCGAAAGAAAAGCGCCTGTAGATATGACTGCAGCCGCGCCATTGACTTTACCCGCCTGCCACGCGCCAGCCGGATCAAGTGTTGCACCGGTCTCATCAAAATAACGGTGGTTGTGAGCTTTGAACGATTCGGCTTGGACACTACCGACAGTTCGCCCCGCGTCCACACCGCGCCCATGATCCCAGCCGCGCAGGAACTCACCGCGCGATTCCGGCAATCGGAAGTTACCCGCGCCTTCATTGCCTTTGTTATAGACAGTGCCGAGATAGGCGGCCAGATCCGGATAAGTCGCAATGCTTTGCACACTGCCATCCAGCTCCAGATAACCGGGAGCGACAATACCCGTCGGGAATGCGAGAACAGCGCCAATCGGAACGGCGGATTTGAGCCGTTCTACTTCCTTGGCCAGCGCGGCGACATCGATGGTTCCCTGATTGACCGGGGCGTTCCAGGCTTTTATGCACCACATGACGGCGATGTTGCGAGGTCGTGCCTCCGCGCCACCAGAACTATTGAAGCCTGCTGCGAAATTGGTCATTACGGCCGTATTGCCGTTGTCTACGACTACGGCACTCGGATTGCTGCCGGTGGCATTGGCGAACGCCTGCATGCGGGTGACCGTATGGGCATGCGACTTGTTGTCGTCGGCCTGCCAACTGCCGAGACCACGCCCAGCATCCACGCCACGCCCATGATCCCAACCGCGCAAGAATTCCCCACGCGCCTCAGGCAACCGGAAGTTCCCGACACCCTCATCACCTTTGTTGAACTTGCTACCTAGATAGGCGCTCAAGTCCGGGTAAGTCGCACTGCTTTTGACGCTGTTATCCAGCTCAAGAAAACCCGGTGGTGGCGCATCAACCGGGAACGCGACAATCGAGCCCACCGGCAACGCCGACGCCTTGGCAATCAACGCCTCAACTTCACCCTTGGTGTACGAATCCTTGATGCCAAACCCGGCCAGCGTCTCAGGGTTCGCACCTGCCGTCGCGCGACCATATTCATCAACGGTCAAACTCTTGTACGTCCCGGCAGCAATCCCGGTTCGCCCCGCGAGCATCTTGAACATCAGTGCGGTCGTGCCAAGCGTAATCGGCGCATTGGTGGTCAGATGCCACAACGAATCTCCATTCGCCGTGCCCTCCTCGACCATGACCGTCAGACCCGGCGTCACCTTGGCGCTGCTGTTGGCATCCGTCGCCCGCACCCAGTCACCATTGGCGACGATCCACAGGCCGTTGTCTTTCGCCAGCGCCTGATTCGCGACAAGCACACGGTCGCCAGCAATCACTGCGACACCGTCAATTTGCTGCGCACCGCTCAGCACGATGTTGCTGGATGCAGCAACACGCACCGACTGCTTGCCATCGAGTTTGCCGAGTTCTTCGGCGAGATAACTCATGACCCAGGCACGCGTGGCTTTAACCACGGTGTCGTCGATCAACAACGTCACCAGCGACGCATTACTCGTTTCGAAAATCGAGCGAATGTAGAACTCTTTGCCCGAACCGGATGTGGCCAGCACCGGTTTGAACGACTCCGGATATTTGACGATGGCGTAAAGAATGCCGGTATCAGTCCACAACCCCGCTTCACGCACATACCAGCCACCCACATCCGGCGGAATGGTCACTTCGGCGAGCAGCCAGCTCGGATTCTTCTCGTCCTGGAACAGCGCATTGAGCGGCCCGCGCCAGACTTCGCGTTTCAACGCGGTGGCGGTCGCGGCCGGGTTGTAGACCGAGCCGCCGCCGTCGCCGACGGAAATCTGCGTCAACTTGATCGGCGTGCCCGCGGCCTTGCACGCCGTTTCGTAGGCAATCCCTGCGTTGGTGAGCAGGGTGTAATAGTCAGCCATTCAGGCCCCCTGAGGATAAATAGTGGATGTTTCGACGGTGTACATGCCGGCGGCCATGAATGCCTCTCCCGAGGTTGCGAGCCCTTCGATGAACACCGGATAAACCGTGGTCAGTTCGCCGCAGAACGTCGTGGCGCCGATGACGTGATTGCCGAAAGCGCTCAAGCCAACGGAGACCGTCAGCACATCGCGCTCGCTCTTGGCATCTGCCAGGCGCCGGTCGAGACGGGCGTCGATTTCTTCGCTGTAGGGTTGGTCGCTGAAGGCTCGTACGGAAAAGCTGTACGGCGCACCGGGCGGTGTCTGTTCGTACCAGGCGCGGATTTCCGGGCGCAGTTGCAAACCCTTGGCGGCGTTTTCCAGCGCCTTGCGAGTGCCGGCCTGGCGCGCGGTGGGCCAGGCCAGTTCAACGGTCAGGCGCTTTTCTGCCTCCGGTGCGGCGGTGCTCCATTCAGCAACACCGCGATCCGCTGCCAGATACGGCAGAAAAGCGACCGGGGTTTCTGCGGGGTTCATCAGTTCGGGGAACGGCGGCACGATGCGATCAAGCAGTGCGCCGAAACCCAGATCCAGGCCGCGTTCGAGGGCCGAACTGTTGGCCGGCAGCAGTGTGGGGCGCTGAGTTTTTTCACTCATAGCGTCAGCACCTCAACCTCGACCGCCGTGCAATACGGCGCTTGAAACGCCGTGGTCACGATCGGCGCCAGCGGTTCAAGAATCTGCAGTTGCACGGCACCGGCGCTGTGCAGCGTGTAGTCGATCCAGCTCGGATCGACCCGGCCTTCGAGGCGATGGCAACTGTCGGCGTAAGCCTGCAACTGCGCTTGCGCAGCAACCTTGGTCAGGCCCGAATCGGGGCCGGAATTGATCTTCGCGACAACGCGAATCTTGTAGCGCTGAATGTCAGCAGCCTTGACGGTGACGAGGTCCGTTTCCGGTCGAACATCCGGTCGCGAGAAGTGCTGACGAACACCGTCAAGTAATGTCGTGGAGGGCGTGCCATCACCGTCACGGGACAGGACAGTGACCTGCACTTCGCCCGGTGCCGTGCGCCGAGCATTGCCATCCTTGACCTGTGCAGCGAGGCCGTCCGGGTTGAAGGTGTAAGTGACATTCACCACACCTGCCTCGGTGGATTCGACCTGCACCGTCGGACGCTCGCCGAGGGTGAAGACTTCGCGGCGATACTGCATCCGCGAACCTGCTGCCGGCGCATGGGGCGCCAGGTAATAACGCAAGCGAGCGTCGTCGTCGCTTTCATAAATCGCCGGCACCGGCGGGAATGCCGCCGGATCGCCGGGATCGAGCAACTGCCGCTCAAGGCCCATGTCCGCCAGCCGCGCATCAAGGTTGCTGCCGGTCGCCCACCACGCCAGCATCTGTTTGATGCGAGCGTTGTATTTGCGCTCGTGGGTTTGCAACCGCACGCAGAAAGCTTCAAGCGCAAGCGTCAGCAGTTCGCTCTCGTTTTCCAGACTGGTCTTGAGTTTCGCGGCACTTTCTGGCGAGCGCGCTCCGACGTATTCGATGACGAAAGCCTGGAACTCGGAGAGCAGATCTTCGAAGGCTTCAACGGTGATCAGCGCGGGTTCGGCCAATTGATTCTGACCGGGGATCAACATGCTCATGTCACGACCTCGAAGGTTTGTTGACGGTTTTTCCAGGTGCCGGCGAAACGCAATAACAGGCCGGCGCCCTGACGACTGGCGACGATCACTTGCGGCTGAAAATCGCTGATCCCGTTCTGCGCGTTATAGAACGCTTGCGCCGCGTGGCTCTGGGCCAGAAGCAGAACGTCGTCACCGAGGTTCTGCCCCAGCAGCGAGGGGATCAACGAGCCATACAGGGGCCGTTTTTGCCGGGTGCCCAGCGGCGTAGTCAGGGCCCGGGTCGCGCGCTGCACAAACTGCAGCCAGTCGTCGACCGTGGCCCCGCTGTCTCTATCGATTCCGATCATGGAAGGCTCTTGAATCAGGGGCTGATGACGCGGCCCTGGTGATCGACCAAGGGGCCGCTGAAGTGCACGCCCGAGGCGTCGATGGTCAGGCCGACGGCACCGAGTTGCAGGGTGATCAGTTGTGGTGTCATCGCTAACCGGGCCAGGCCGATGCTCAGCTCCAGCGAATCGCGTGAACCGCTGAAGGCTGCCGGGCCGTTTTGCCAGTGCAGAGTGTGCGAGGCGTCGTCGTAACCGCTTTCGCTGCCGTCCTGATGTACTCGACGGGTCAGCGTCGGCACGGTGGAGGCTGGCGGAAAGCGGTCGCTGTTCAAGCCGAACAACGCCACGCTCTGTGCGCCGCTTTCGCCGCTGCCGTAGTTGAACAACAGACACTGCTCACCCACGGTCGGAATCCGCGACTCACTCTGCGCACCGGCACTCGGATTGAAAAACTTGATGGCTGGCGTGAGCAAGCCACCGTGACTGACCTGACAGGTGTTGCTCGCAGCGTCGACGGTCTGGCAAATGCCGATGCGGCAGAAGCTTTCGGCGCGGCGGTGCAGGTCGTCGATTTCGGCTTCCATTTCGGCCAGGCGCTCGATGATCGGACCCAGTTGCATGCGCAGTAATGCGTCGAACATTGGTCAGGCCTCCAGCGCGGTGTACTGTTCGGGGTCGTCGATGTTGCTGACTTCCCAGGTGCGAGCGAATTTCGGCGTACCCAGCGGATCATCGAGCAAGGTCGGGCCGAGGTAGAGGGTCTGGTTGAACGTCAGGGTCCAGGCCTTGTATTGCTGGTCGGCGCGGATGAGCAATGACGGCAAGCCATCGATGTTCATTGGCAGATCGCACTGGTCGCCGGGCAAAGTCCAAGCGTTGTCGGTGATCAGGTTTTTCAACACAGCGATCAGATCGCACGCCGCGAATGCGCTGGCGACAAGGGCCGGGATGACTTGCAGGGACACCGTCATGACATGAGCTATGCGCCCATCAGCGGCGCGCACTCCGCTTGCATTGCGATCGAAGTCGATCAACACCCAGGCTTGATCGCCCGCGGCAGTGAAATCATCGTGATTGCCTACATTGAGGTTGAGACCGGCAGTGTTGCGCAGTGTCGTCGCGATGGCTGTGAACAGTTGCGACGGCTGCTGGATCGGTGTGGGCATACATGACCTCCTTTTCGAGCGTCCACGCGCAGCCCTGCCGCCGAAATGGAGGCACGGAGAATTAATACGGTTAAGGTTGGTCGCGGGGCGGGACTTCGCAGACGCCGATGCGCTTCGCGGCCCAGCGCTCGTACAAGCCGATGGCGACGTCGGCGCCAGCCATCGCTGTCAGGCAACCAAACGCGCCAGCGGCCCAGATCGAAAGTCCTGCGGCATACAGCAGCATGATCGCCGACACACCGCAGATCATGCAGGCGCCGGAGCGCAAGGCCAGTCGCCGCAGCAGCGACCAGCCGCGGGCACCTTCCTTGTCGGCGCGCCACATTTCGCCGGACACCCCGCCGACGACGGCCAGGAGGATGACCAGCCAGATCGGCATGTCCGCCAACGCTTGTTGCTCGCTTGTCATGTCACGCCTCCCGGGGGTGATTGATGAGTGATGTGTGTTGGGTTCAATCGTTTTCTCTTGAGGTAGGCATTCCCAAAAGCCCGGCGCTCGGGCCGGGCTTTTGAGTAATGCGCTCTCGTTTTTTCGACTAGAAGGGAGCCACTGGCCAGTTGATCGAGGATGGATAGCCAGACTGATTCCTGACTTCGCTGATGGCGACCCAGTACTGCTTGTAAAGCGCTAACGCCGTTACTTGCGCTGGCGTTGCAACGCCAAGGTCTACCTGATATTGCAACGGATTGAACGTTATCCATTGCGCAGCGATGTCAAACCGTTCTTGCATGCGGGCTGTGGTCATTTTGAGGTGTTCTTGCTCTGTCGGCTCGACGAACAGCAGGCCCTCCTCATCCAGGTTGAAGACTTTCCATCCGACATGAGCGGTCGTGTAACCGGTGATGTCATACCACCACGCATCCGATACTCCTTCCGGGAGCGTGGTGGGCATGGCGTCTTCCGTTTCCAGTATTTGCAGGGCCACTTGATAACCCGTTTTATAAACAGCCCCGACCAAAACGTAACGATTCATTGTCCTTGCCTCTGTTTTTTCCGGTACCTGCTCTGATCGTTCCGAAAAAGTGTTGAACATCCATTAGGTATTGCAGTGATGAAACCTGGCAGGCATTCCAAAAAGCCCGGTGATGCACCGGGCTTTTCAGTAATGCGCTCCTTCGCCTTCCTTCAAATCCTGTGTTCAAGAAGGAAGCTGACTTTTCGGCGCTACTGGCGCGGTACGAGTCCATTCAAATTGTTTTTCCGACCGCGGTCCCTGCCCGCCGGATAACTGCTTCTGGTGCTTTACGCTGCACACCCGGGTCAGTTGCCAACCCTCTGAACCGTTGAGGCCGGTTCATCGCTGCCTGTTCTTGTGGAACTAAAGAGCTTGTCTTGCCAGCCGCTTTGTCGAGCGGCTTGGTGGCAAGAATATGCATGGATGCATATACAGTCAATGCATAAATGCATTTATTTATGCGCTGAAAATGCACGGATGCATGGAGGCCCCGTCCAGAAAGGCTTTGAGGGTTTTCTGCAGGCGAAAAAAAACCCGCCGGGAGGGCGGGTTTCATTTCAAGTCGATCAGATCAGCGGGCGTACATGCCCCACCAGAAGACGTGACCAAGGATGACGATTTGCTCTTCCTGGATTTCCTGGAAGCTGTAGTCCTCGTCCGGATGCTCATCGCGATTGAAGCTGCGCAGACGAATGCCGGTAGGCAAGCGGTAAAGCTGCTTTACGCGTAACTGGCCGTTGTGATTGATCGCGTACAGGTCGCCATCGATGATGTCGCCGATGCCGCACTTGCCCGCGTTGACGCCAACAGTGGCGCCATCACGCAACACCGGCAACATGCTGTTGCCGCGTACAGTCACGCATTTGGCCTGGTCGAACTGCACACCATTATGGCGCAGGCTGCGCTTGCCGAAGCGCAGGCTAGAGCGCTCGCTCTCTTCGATGACGAATCTTCCTGATCCTGCTGCCAATTCAACCTCGCGAAGGAACGGCACCGACACCTCGTCATCATCGACAGGCGTATCGTCGTCCCACAGCATTATGTCCTTGAGCTCCGCGTGCACGTCATCACGCACGGCACCGGCCGACGGCGTGACATCCGCGCGCCCGCGCAATTGATCGGTGCTCACGGCGAAGTACTCGGCGATCTTCGAGATGTGTTTATCCGAGGGATCGACGATCTTCCCGCTGAGAATTCGCGAGAGAGTTGATTGAGGCACGCCGGTGCGACGGTGGAGCTCCGTGGGGGAGATCCCGTGCTGGTCGAGCAGTGCTCTTAAGACGGAGGCTACGTTGCGTTTTTGCATAACGCGCATAGTGCTTGAAGTTATTCGTTAAGACAAATGCTGATTTGCATAATTAACGCATAAATATGAATTCAGCTGCAAAACGATATTGCCGGGCCATCATTCTGCATTGAATAACGGCCCAGCTCCAACGTGTGGTCAGCCTTTGACGCGACGTGCGGCAGCATTGGCTTTTTTAAGTCGATCGGTTCTGGCCTTCCTGTCGTAATCGTCCTTGGCGCCCATGATTCCCCCGGCAGCGTGCACCCAGTCGGTGGCGGTGCAGCCAGAGATCAGCACAGCAGAAGTAAAGACTGAAGAAAAAATAAGGATGTTTTTCATATTCGATTTCCCGGCGTCACTGATGAACACGTTGAATTGCAGGGTTGAAGAAAGAGCCCCCCCCTGCGAATCTTTGGCGGTGATTGACTCTTTACTCATCCATAAGCCTTTGCAGTTTTGTCTGAGCCCGTTCGAGCCTGGCTTCCTGTTTCTTGATGACTTTCACATCACCGTACTGACGCGCGGCCTCCAGAAAGTTCTGTCTGCGTCGCACTTCGGCTGCGGCCTTTTGGATGGCGCTTGAACGGTCATCTTGCGCGGAGGGTTCTTGGCAATGGCGCTCGACATTGGCAAGTGCCCGCTCTAGACCGGACTTGCGATACAAATTGTCCGCCGCCTCAGCGCGCTCAATCTGCAACAAAAGTTCGGTACGCCGCTGCGCGCAACTTTCTCGCACACCAGCCCATGCACTATCGATGATTAAAACGCTAACAATCAGCAGAGACAGATTGCAAAAAAGATTCGGTCTCACGAGACAAATCCCAGATAATTTTTTTCTCCAGCACGGCCACGGAAGTTGCTCACCCGAGACCATGCATTACGGCAACCTAACGTTTCTTGTACGCCAGAAAGTGCCGCCATCATCATGTCGCGACAGCGAGCTCTACACGTTGGAAAATGCTTGACCATCCACGCCACTGGTACGTAAACATGATCGAAACACAGCAGAACAGGCGTGCGATCACACAATGTGAAAAGACTCACATCCTTTTCTTTTCCAGCAATCACCGCTGGCACAAACACAATACCTTCCCGGTTAATTGCAATTGATCGCTTCCAGGCGGGAGACTTGGTTCCATGAGAACTGCGCAGGCAAAACCAGAGCATCTATAACGTTCCTCAACAGCCTAAACATCGTCATGTTATTCAAGGCAACTAATAGCCAAACTGCGCTGACTCTCCGGCAGTCGCAGGGGCTGTTGGCCTGACTCGAATCACATTAACAACGCAGGAGCGCTGAGGCCTTACTGGCGTCTTACTCAGTCTTACTTAATCGCCCAGAGGCCTTGCACCCCGGGGATTCTCCCTAGCGAGGGACGTGGCATACGCCGTTGACCAGGTTATTAATGTTGTAGTAGTACTCGGTATCGGAGAAGTAATTGAATGTCACCATACCACCTTGAAAGCCTCTTTCCATAAACGGAAGCTCATCGCCGGCGGTGTCCGCATCAAACTTTACAATCGAACGCGTCTTGAACAGAAACCTGGAAGTATCCAGATGCGTTAGTACAATTTCGAACTTACGATCATAAGTATAGACTTTGCCTTCAGGGGTTTTAACGACGTAGTGCACATAGAGAGCGCCTTCCCTTGGGTCGATCGTCATTTCCCCAACGCCATGCCAACGAACTTTGTGATCATGAGTATGGACAAAATCAATGGATGCAAAACAAGGTGCGCCTGGAATATCGCGACTGAGCAAATAAAAATGCTTTACAACCAGAGCACCAAAGATAAATACCGACAAGGCAGCAATCACTGCGATTATTTTTTTCCAACGAGTTGGTAGTTCACGCATATGGCCTCCCCTTTGCTTTCCGGCTTGATGCACTTGACCAGTAATTGGGAGAGCGGTTTTCGCACATAGTAGTTAATATCGGACAATACAATGGGAGGTTCGAACTCGCTGAGCGCTTTGACAATATCCTCTTTGGACATTCTTTCACTTTCTTCTACATACAATTTCGCTTCGCCTTCTTGCCAGATGAGTTTCCACTCCTCCAGATCAGCAGGTTTTTTAACCACCAGATAAGCGTAAAAGACCGGAAGAGCAATCGCTGGCACCAGGATTGTCGGCAAAAGGAAGCGCCAGTAACGACTGAATGGCTTTTTCACCGTGGGAGCGTAGACGATGAAGGGTTCAGCATCATTTACCAGCGCTGGCGGCGACTCAGAGGCTTGAGTCTGCGCGCTAACCAACCGAATTTCACACAACAGCACCACGCCACGGCGAGGCAAGGTCTTAAGACTGTCCCGAGGTAACCCGACGTGAGCGAAATGCGCGCGGAGCATGTGCAGCGTCTTGTAATAACTGCTGTCGGAAATCACCAGCCCCCGCTCCCCCCAGACCCTGGAGATGAGCTGTTCCTTATCGGTCACGCCGGCTATCAGTGCCAACAGCAGGTCGCTTTCATTGCTGCCCAGCACCGCTGCCTGCCGCGCCCGGCTGAGGGTCATTTTTTCTGCATCGTAGTAACAATCGCTCGCTGACGCTTGTGAGCCGATGCCCTCTGATTGTTCCAAGCTGCATCCTCAACTGATCTGCAATCCTCGAATTCCGATCATTCGATAGCTTTTCGGCACTATAGGACACAATGCCAACCCAAGCGGCCGTGCGTTGCTGCATCCACCTCAAAAAAACTTCATACTCAGCCCCACTGAATCAACCCACGGGCCGCATCGCTGGCAAACACTCGCCATTTCGTAGATGCAAACGACCCCGTTTTTGCCTTGTCACTTTTTCCGGTAAAGCTAAACCCCTGATGAATAAAGCTATTTCAGACCTGTCCTCCCATACTCCGATGATGCAGCAGTACTGGCGCTTGAAGAATCAGCACCCGGATCAGCTGATGTTCTACCGAATGGGCGACTTCTACGAGATCTTCTACGAAGACGCGAAGAAGGCCGCCAAGTTGCTCGACATCACGTTGACGGCACGCGGGCAGTCGGCGGGACAGGCGATTCCGATGTGCGGGATTCCTTATCACGCGGCGGAAGGTTATCTGGCCAAACTGGTCAAGCTTGGCGAGTCGGTGGTGATCTGCGAGCAGGTCGGCGACCCGGCAACCAGCAAAGGCCCGGTGGAGCGTCAGGTAGTGCGCATCCTCACGCCGGGTACGGTCAGTGATGAGGCGTTGCTCGATGAGCGCCGCGACAATCTGATCGCTGCGTTGCTGGGTGACGAGCGTCTGTTCGGCCTGGCCGTGCTGGACATCACCAGCGGCAGTTTCAGCGTGTCGGAAATCAAAGGCTGGGAGAATCTGCTGGCGGAACTGGAGCGGATCAATCCGGTGGAGTTGCTGATCCCGGATGACTGGCCAAGGGACCTGCCGGCGGAAAAACGCCGTGGCGTCAGTCGTCGTGCGCCGTGGGATTTCGAGCGTGATTCGGCGTTGAAAAGCCTTTGCCAGCAGTTCTCCACCCAAGACCTGAAGGGCTTTGGCTGCGAGAACCTGACCCTGGCCATCGGCGCCGCTGGTTGCCTGTTGGCCTACGCCAAGGAAACCCAGCGCACCGCCCTGCCCCATCTGCGCAGCCTGCGCCACGAACGCCTGGATGACACCGTGGTACTGGACGGTGCGAGCCGCCGCAATCTTGAACTCGACACCAACCTCGCCGGTGGCCGCGACAATACCCTGCAATCGGTGGTCGATCGTTGCCAGACCGCCATGGGCAGCCGTTTGCTGACCCGCTGGCTGAATCGCCCGTTGCGCGATCTGACGGTATTGCTGGCGCGCCAGACCTCGATCACTTGCCTGCTCGATCGCTATCGTTTCGAAAAGCTGCAACCACAGCTCAAGGAAATCGGCGACATCGAGCGAATTCTCGCGCGGATCGGCCTGCGCAACGCGCGGCCTCGTGACCTTGCCCGGCTGCGCGACGCCCTTGGCGCACTGCCTGAACTGCAAGTGGCGATGACCGATCTGGAAGCGCCGCACCTGCAAGGTCTGGCGACCATCACCAGCACCTACCCGGAACTGGCGGCGTTGCTGGATAAAGCCATCATCGACAATCCGCCGGCGGTGATCCGTGACGGCGGCGTGCTGAAAACCGGCTATGACAGCGAACTCGACGAACTGCAGTCGCTGAGCGAAAACGCCGGCCAGTTCCTCATCGATCTGGAAGCCCGTGAGAAAGCCCGCACCGGTCTGAGCCATCTGAAAGTCGGCTACAACCGCATTCACGGCTACTTCATCGAATTGCCGAGCAAGCAGGCCGAGTCGGCGCCAGCGGATTACATCCGTCGCCAGACACTGAAAGGTGCGGAACGCTTCATCACGCCTGAGCTGAAAGAATTCGAAGACAAGGCGCTGTCGGCCAAGAGCCGCGCCCTCGCCCGCGAAAAGATGCTTTACGAAGCGCTGCTGGAGGACCTGATCAGCCAGTTGCCACCGTTGCAGGATACCGCTGGCGCGCTGGCCGAACTGGACGTGCTGAGCAACCTTGCCGAGCGCGCGCTCAACCTTGATTTGAACTGCCCGCGCTTCGTCAGCGAGCCGTGCATGCGCATCTCCCAGGGTCGTCACCCGGTGGTCGAGCAAGTGCTGACCACGCCGTTCGTAGCCAACGACCTGAGCCTGGACGACAACACGCGCATGCTGGTGATCACCGGCCCGAACATGGGCGGTAAATCCACCTACATGCGGCAAACCGCTTTGATCGTGCTGCTGGCGCATATCGGCAGCTTCGTACCAGCGGCCAGTTGCGAACTGTCGCTGGTGGATCGCATCTTCACCCGAATCGGTTCCAGTGATGACCTCGCGGGCGGCCGTTCGACCTTCATGGTCGAAATGAGTGAAACCGCCAACATTCTGCACAACGCTACCGAACGCAGCCTGGTGCTGATGGACGAAGTCGGTCGCGGCACCAGCACCTTCGACGGTCTGTCGCTGGCATGGGCTGCGGCGGAGCGCCTGGCACACCTGCGTGCCTATACGCTGTTCGCTACGCACTACTTCGAACTGACCGTGTTGCCGGAAGCCGAGCCATTGGTGGCCAACGTCCACCTTAACGCCACCGAGCACAATGAACGCATCGTCTTCCTGCACCACGTGCTGCCCGGCCCTGCCAGCCAGAGCTACGGTCTGGCAGTGGCGCAATTGGCCGGTGTGCCGAGCGAAGTGATCGTACGTGCCCGCGAGCACCTGAGCCGACTGGAAGAAACTGCTTTGCCACATGAAGCACCGAAACCGGTCGCCAAGGGCAAACCGGCAACGCCACAACAAAGCGACATGTTCGCCAGCCTGCCGCATCCAGTACTCGATGAACTGGCTAAACTGGATCTGGATGACCTGACGCCACGCCGTGCGCTCGAAATGCTCTATGCACTGAAGAACCGGATATAAGCACTGAAGAAGCGGATATAACGCAAACCGCTTCAAGCTGTTAGAATCTCGCGCGGTTTGGGATGCTGCTGGCTAATAGCCTGGCCAGCAGGTATCGCTCCCGAACCTGGCGACCCCAACCGTGAAGGGGCAACGCTGCCGCCGCCTGAGGAGAAAATTAGAAATGACCTTCGTCGTCACCGACAACTGCATCAAGTGCAAGTACACCGACTGCGTAGAAGTCTGTCCGGTGGACTGCTTTTACGAAGGCCCGAATTTCCTGGTGATTCACCCGGATGAGTGCATCGACTGCGCCCTGTGCGAACCGGAATGCCCCGCTGTGGCAATTTTCTCCGAGGACGAAGTCCCAGAGGACATGCAGGAATTCATTCAACTGAACGTTGATCTCGCAGAAATCTGGCCAAACATCACCGAGAAGAAAGAATCGCTGCCGGATGCCGAAGAGTGGGATGGCGTCAAAGGCAAGATCAAAGACCTCGAACGCTGATCTGTCTCGCGTTCGACAAAAAGGCCCTTAGGGGCCTTTTTTTTCGCGCAATGCCTCCGACAGAGACGCCAAGCTGCGCATGCTGACTTTTCTACGGGCAAAAAAAAGGGGCGGTATGACCCGCCCACATTTTTTCCCTATTCCCTGTATTCCTTTTCATCGTCCTGATGAATCGCTTCCTGCGATGTCCGTTCCCCTCTTCCTTGAAGGGCGTGTCTGTCCGTCGACACAATTCAGATACTAGAGAGTTCTGCGGCGGGAGCAATCGACCATTGGCGCCGAAATCGTTTGTCATAACCGCTTCATATTTAAAATTAAGCTTATTTATCAGTCAGTTATTTCTAGTCGACTGACTGAGTAGTCGTCTACCGAAGTGTAAAAATAACGAACACCTACGGAAGAGTAAGCCAAGGCTTACAGCACAAGACTACAAACCCTCCCGTGCAGGAGCTGCCGAAGGCTGCGATCTTTTGATCTTGAACCAGGATCAAAAGATCGCAGCCTTCGGCAGCTCCTGCACAAGCAACAGCACCGACATCAAAAGCAGCAGGCAACAAAAAGCCCCGAACCAGTCGGGGCTTTTTGCGGGCGGTCGTCCGAGGCGCTTACTGGAACAGCGACTCGCTCGACAGGCCATTCTTCTCGAGGATCTCGCGAAGGCGCTTGAGGCCCTCCACCTGGATCTGCCGCACCCGCTCCCGGGTCAGGCCGATCTCCAGGCCTACATCTTCCAGCGTGCTGCTCTCGTGGCCGCGCAGGCCAAAGCGGCGAATAACCACCTCGCGCTGCTTGTCGGTCAGCTCCGACAGCCATTGATCGATGCTCTGCGACAGGTCGTCATCCTGCAGCAGCTCGCAGGGATCGGTCGGACGATCATCGGTGAGGGTGTCCAGCAGGGTTTTATCCGAATCCGGACCCAGCGAGACGTCGACCGAAGAAACCCGTTCGTTCAGGCCCAGCATGCGCTTGACCTCACCCACCGGTTTTTCCAGCAGGTTGGCGATTTCTTCGGGTGAAGGTTCGTGGTCGAGCTTTTGCGTCAGCTCCCGTGCAGCCCGCAGGTACACGTTGAGCTCCTTGACCACATGGATCGGCAACCGGATGGTCCGGGTCTGATTCATGATCGCGCGCTCGATGGTCTGACGAATCCACCAGGTCGCGTAGGTCGAGAAGCGGAAGCCGCGTTCAGGGTCAAACTTTTCCACCGCGCGGATCAGTCCGAGGTTGCCCTCTTCGATCAGGTCCAGCAGCGACAGCCCCCGATTGACGTAACGCCGGGCGATTTTCACCACCAGCCGCAGGTTACTTTCAATCATGCGCTTGCGCCCGGCGGGATCGCCACTTTGCGACAAGCGCGCAAAATGAACTTCTTCCTCCGGAGAGAGCAGTGGGGAAAAGCCGATTTCGTTGAGATACAACTGCGTGGCATCAAGTGCCCGCGTGTAATCGATGTACTTGTGTTGTTTAAGTGACGCAGATTGTTTGGATTTGGAACGAACGGAAGGTGGAGCAGCCCCTTCATCATTCGACATCGAAGAATCCGAATCGATGCCGGCCTCCATAAGGAGAACCTCATCGTCGATGTCAAACTCCGGCACTTCTTTACTGAGAGCCATTGTTATAGTCCTTTGGTGAGTTCGACCCCAAGCTCAAGCGACGCCTTTATCCTTGGCAGCGCTGGAGCCTGTCCCCTCTACGCGACGGAACAGGCTGGCTTACAAATCAACGTCTTGGCAGGAACTGCAGCGGATCCACAGGTTTACCTTGGCGGCGAATCTCAAAATGCAGTTTCACCCGGTCTGTACCCGTTGACCCCATTTCGGCAATTGTCTGTCCGACCTTGACCTGCTGTCCCTCCCGAACCAAAAGCCTGCGGTTATGGCCGTAGGCACTGACGTAGGTTTCGCTGTGTTTGATGATGACTAATTCGCCGTAGCCCCTTAAGCCACTCCCGGCGTAAACCACCGTCCCATCAGACGCAGCTAAAACAGGCTGTCCCAAATCTCCGGCGATATCAATTCCTTTATTCAAACTACCGTTTGAAGAGAATTTTCCAATCAGAATGCCATTAGATGGCCATCCCCAGCCGGTCGGGGCCGGGCCTGCGGGAGGCAGTGGAGCAGGCGCTGACTTGTTGCCGACGGACGGTGCAGCCCCCGTAGAACCGGTGGTTGTAGTGGTCGTCGTGCCATTTGCCTGGCGCCGGATTACCGTGGTTTTACTCGACGAGGAAGGCGAAGAACTGCTGCTGCTCACCACCGCGGTCGGCGTTGAACCGGTGCGGCCATCGAAGCGAATTGTCTGACCCGGATGGATCGTATACGGCGTAGGAATATTGTTCCGGGCCGCGAGGGCTTTGTAGTCCCAGCCGTAGCGAAATGCGATCGAAAACATCGTATCGCCCGGACGGACTACATACTGGCCAGTCGTTACGGTAGGACGCTGCGCCACCGCGTTGTTGCGATCGACCACGCGCACATTGTTCGATTTGGTGCTGGAGCAACCCACCAGCAAGGTGCTCAAGACAAGGCCAGTCACCAGGCGCTGAAAGCTCGTGTTACCCATACGCTGCGCAATGACTGTGAGACTCACCCGCCGCTCCCTTTGTGGTGGCTGAAAAATTTGGAATGCCGGATTTCGGCACGAGGTGTCGCAAGTATAACGGGCCGAATCGGCTTTACCTTTAATGAAGCGAAATCGCTTCGCGCACACGTTTGCAAGCTGACAATCTGCGCGTTTAAACCATCGTTGCCGGAGTAAGACATGGGCGAACGAAAGGAATTCAGCGCCTGCCAATAAATGCTCAGGCCAGTGGCCCGTTGAGCAAAGGCACGAAGCGAACAGCACCTAGAACATGTCGGGAAAAGCCATTTTCTTCGCGCACGATCAGCATCAGTTGCTGAACTTCTCCGGCTCCGACCGGAATCACCAGGCGCCCACCCGGTGCCAGTTGATCGAGCAACGCTTGCGGTACATCGGTGGCTACCGCCGTGACGATGATGCCGTTGTACGGTGCCAGTGCTGGCCAGCCTTCCCAACCATCGCCCCAACGAAACACCACATTGCGCAGGTTCAATTCGACCAGGCGCTCCTTGGCGCGGTCCTGCAGTACCTTGATGCGCTCCACCGAGAACACCCGCTCGACAAGTTGCGACAATACAGCGGTCTGATACCCGGAGCCGGTGCCGATCTCCAGCACTTTATCCAGCGGTCCCGCCTCCAACAGCAGCTCGCTCATGCGTGCCACCATATAAGGCTGGGAAATGGTCTGGTTGTTGCCGATCGGCAGCGCCGTGTCTTCGTAAGCGCGATGAGCCAGCGCTTCATCGACGAACAGGTGACGCGGGGTGCGGCGAATGACCTCCAGCACTTTGGCGTTTGATACGCCTTCTTCATATAAACGCTGGATCAGGCGCTCGCGGGTGCGCTGGGAGGTCATGCCGATCCCGCTGCGCAATCGATCTTCGTGCTCACGGGCCATCAGCGCAGTCCCTCCAGCCAGCCGTCAAGGTTCCTGAAAGCATCGTTGAAGGTGCGATCGAGCTGCAACGGCGTGATGGACACATAGCCCTGCATCACCGCATGAAAGTCGGTGCCCGGCCCGCCGTCTTCGGCATCTCCGGCAGCAGCAATCCAGTAGCCGGCCTTGCCCCGTGGATCGACTACTTTCATCGGCGCCGCCGCACGGGCACGATGGCCGAGACGGGTCAGCTGGATGCCACGAATGTGCTCGATCGGCAGATTGGGAATGTTCACGTTTAGCACCGTGCGCGGCGGCAGATCAAGCCCGGCATGGGCCTCGACCAGTTTGCGCGCAAAGTAAGCCGCCGTTGGCAGATTATCCACCTGACGCGAGACCAGTGAAAAGGCAAATGACGGACGTTCGAGGAATCGCCCTTCGAGCGCTGCGGCGACTGTCCCGGAATACAGCACGTCATCACCCAGATTGGCCCCGAGGTTGATCCCGGAAACCACCATGTCCGCCTCGCGCTCCAGCAAGCCGTTCAGACCCAGGTGCACGCAGTCGGTCGGTGTGCCGTTGAGGCTGATGAAGCCGTTGGCCAGATATTGCGGATGCAGCGGACGGTCAAGCGTCAGCGAACTGCTGGCGCCGCTTTTGTCCAGTTCAGGGGCGATAACCACGCATTCGGTGTAATCTGCCAGCGCAGCATAAAGCGCGGCAAGACCGGGTGCGGTTACCCCATCGTCGTTAGAAATCAGAATACGCATGGGCTGTCCGTCTGCCCCACCGGCACCAGATCAACGAGCTCGCGCACCAATACGGTGGCGAAGCATCCGGCCGGGAGGACGAATTCCAGTTGCAGAATGTCAGGCTGGGGATAATGCCACGTCAACTCGCCAATGGGCAGCCGCAGGATGCGACGTTCGTGGCTCATGCCGGCGTGAATCAACCAATCTCGCAGCTCGGCTTCACCGGCGGCAATTTCCTGCTCCAGTTCATGGACAGCGCCTGCGGTCGGCGAGTCACCTTCGCCCCACTGCGGACCTGTCGGGTGCAGATCGAGAATCGCCAGGCGCGGGTCACTGCATTCAGCTTCACCGGCCGGAAAAAAGCTGCGGCTGTCGGTGAACGCCAGCAGATCGCCAACCTGAGCTTTTTGCCAAGTGCCATCAGCCACACGCGCCGCCAGCACTTTGTTGAAGAGAAAGCTGCGCGCCGTCGACAGCAGACGCGAACGCACGTTGCGCTGCTCCGGCAAGGCTTTACGCGTCGCCCACGAACGCGCATCGACGACGTTACCGCCGTCATGGCCGAAACGCTGGGCGCCGAAATAATTGGGGATGCCTTGCTGGGCGATCAGTTGCAGACGTTGTTCAATCGCGTCTTTGTCGCCAGTGAACTGAGTCAGGCGCAAGGTGAAACCGTTGGCCGAGTGCGCACCGCGTTGCAGCTTGCGTTTATGGCGAGTGGTCTTGAGGATCTTCAGCGTATCGTTTTCCGCCGCCGACAGGTCCGGATCAGCCTTGCCCGGCAGTTGCACGCTGAACCATTGGCGGGTCAGCGCCTGACGATCCTTGAGGCCGGCATAGCTGACGGTACGCAGCGGCACGCCGGCAGCCTTGGCGATACGCCGTGCGGCTTCTTCAGTGTTGAGGCCACGCTTTTCGACCCAGATCCACAGGTGCTCGCCGTCGCCGCTGAACGGGATATCGAGCACTTCATCGACCTGGAAATCTTCAGCGATAGCTTTCAGTACTGCGCTGCCGAGAGGTTCGCCATAAGCACGCGGGCCGAGCAATTGCAGTTCGTTCATGCGCGCAGCAACAAGGCAACGGAGTGCACGGCAATGCCTTCTTCGCGACCGACAAAGCCAAGCTTTTCGGTGGTGGTAGCTTTCACGTTCACTTGATCCAACTCAACTTGAAGATCCGCCGCGATCAGCGCGCGCATCGATTCGATATGCGGCGCCATTTTTGGCGCCTGGGCAACGATGGTGTTATCGACGTTGCCGACCTTCCAGCCTTTGCCATGGATCAGCGCGACCACATGACGCAGCAGCGCACGACTGTCGGCGCCCTTGAATTGCGGGTCGGTGTCCGGGAAGTGTTTGCCGATATCACCCAGCGCCGCAGCGCCGAGCAAGGCATCGCTCAAGGCGTGCAGCAGGACGTCACCGTCGGAATGAGCGAGCAGCCCGAAGCTGTGTGCGATGCGCACGCCGCCCAGAGTAATGAAATCGCCTTCAGCGAAACGGTGCACATCGTAGCCGTGGCCAATACGCATAAAAAAACGCCCCGATTTTTGTCAGGGCGTGATTCTACCTGCATTAACCGCGCAGGGCGCGTGCGTGATGCTGCAAGTGGTCGTCTATGAAGCTTGAGATGAAGAAATAGCTGTGGTCGTAGCCCGGTTGAAGGCGCAACGTCAGTGGATGGCCCGCTTGTTTTGCTGCTTGTTGCAAGGCTTCGGGTTTGAGCTGGGTAGCGAGGAAGTCATCGCGATCGCCTTGATCGACCAGCAGCGGCAGTTTTTCGTGCGCTTCGGCGATCAGCGCACAGGCATCCCACTCCTTCCACTTCGAACGGTCTTCGCCCAGAAAACGGGAAAAGGCTTTTTGCCCCCATGGGCAATCCATAGGATTGTTGATCGGCGAAAACGCCGACACCGATTGATAGCGACCCGGATTGCGCAACGCACAGACCAACGCACCGTGGCCGCCCATGGAGTGGCCGCTGATGCTGCGTTTGTCCGAAGCGGGGAAATGCGCCTCAACCAGTGAAGGCAATTCCTGCACGACATAGTCATGCATCCGATAGTGGCGCGACCAAGGCTCCTGCGTGGCATTCAGATAGAACCCGGCGCCTAGACCGAAATCCCACGCGCCATCCGGATCACCCGGGACATCCGGTCCACGCGGGCTAGTGTCCGGGGCGACAATGATCAAACCCAGTTCGGCGGCCATGCGCATCGCGCCAGCCTTCTGCATGAAGTTTTCATCGGTGCAGGTCAGGCCCGACAGCCAGTACAGCACCGGCAGTTTTCCGCCCTGCTCCGCCTGCGGTGGCAGGTACACAGCAAACACCATGTCGCAACCGAGCACGTCGGAGCGATGGCGATAGCGTTTGTGCCAACCGCCGAAACTCTTCTGACAGGAGATGTTTTCCAGACTCATGTAAAGACTCCTACGCGGTCACGGCAACAAGCCTTCACGAATTGCTGCCATGTCCCAACGATTGATCAGAAATGAATGACGGTACGGATGCTCTTGCCTTCGTGCATCAGGTCGAACGCCTTGTTGATGTCTTCCAGGCCCATGGTGTGAGTGATGAACGTATCCAGCGGGATTTCGCCGCTTTGGGCCATGTCGACGTAGCTTGGCAACTCGGTACGACCGCGCACGCCGCCGAATGCCGAACCGCGCCAGACGCGACCGGTCACCAACTGGAACGGACGGGTCGAAATTTCCTGACCAGCACCGGCAACACCGATGATCACCGACTCACCCCAACCTTTATGACAGCACTCAAGGGCTGCACGCATCAGTTGCACATTACCGATGCACTCGAAGGAGAAGTCGACGCCGCCATCGGTCATGTCGACGATCACTTCCTGGATCGGACGATCGAAGTCTTTCGGGTTCACGCAGTCGGTTGCGCCGAGTTGTTTGGCGATCTCGAATTTGGCCGGGTTGATGTCGATGGCGATGATGCGCGCAGCCTTGGCTTTCACTGCGCCGATCACCGCTGACAGGCCGATACCACCCAGACCGAAGATGGCCACGGTGTCACCCGGTTTGACCTTGGCGGTGTTGAGCACGGCACCGATACCGGTGGTGACGCCGCAGCCGAGCAGGCAGACCTTTTCCAGCGGTGCATCCTTGGAGATCTTGGCCACGGAGATTTCCGGCAACACGGTGTATTCCGAGAACGTCGAAGTACCCATGTAGTGGAAAATCGTTTCGCCTTTGTAGGAAAAACGCGAAGTGCCGTCCGGCATCAGGCCTTTGCCCTGAGTGGCGCGAATCGCCTGACACAGGTTGGTCTTGCCCGACTTGCAGAATTTGCACTGGCCGCATTCCGGGGTGTACAGCGGAATCACGTGATCGCCGACGGCAACCGAGGTCACGCCTTCGCCGATCGCTTCAACGATGGCGCCGCCTTCGTGACCGAGGATCGACGGGAAGATGCCTTCCGGATCCGCGCCGGACAGGGTGTAGGCGTCAGTGTGGCAAACCCCGGAAGCCACCACGCGCAGCAGCACTTCACCGGCCTTGGGCATGGCGACATCGACTTCTACGATTTCCAGCGGCTTCTTGGCCTCGAAGGCAACGGCGGCGCGCGACTTGATCATGCTGACTCTCCAGTGAATCCATTAAATAAAAAAACCAGACAAGGAGTGTAATACATGGCCTTACGATGAATAATCAGGACAAAAGCAAAACATTATTGCCATACAGGGATAATCCCGATGTCCGAAAATCGCTGGGAAGGTATCGACGAGTTCGTCGCCGTTGCCGAATGCAACCAGTTCACCGCCGCTGCCGAGCGCCTTGGGGTCTCTTCCTCCCATGTCAGCCGACAAATCGTACGATTGGAAGAGCGGCTTCAGACGCGTCTGCTTTATCGCAGTACCCGTCGCGTGACACTGACCGAGGCGGGGCAAACCTTTCTGCAACATTGCCAACGCTTGCAGGACGGTCGCGAAGAGGCGTTGCGAGCGGTCGGCGATCTGACCAGCGAACCGAAAGGCATGCTGCGCATGACCTGCGCGGTGGCTTACGGCGAACGTTTTATCGTGCCGCTGGTGACGCGTTTCATGGGGCTTTATCCGCAGCTGCGCATCGATATCGAATTGAGCAACCGCCAGCTCGATCTGGTGCATGAAGGATTGGACCTGGCGATTCGTTTGGGGCGGCTGCAGGATTCGCGGTTGGTCGCGACGCGGCTGGCGCCTCGTCGGATGTTTCTCTGCGCGTCACCGTCCTACGTTGAGCGGTATGGCCGCCCACACAGTTTGTCGGAACTGAGCCGGCATAATTGCCTGATCGGCAGCTCGGACATCTGGCAACTTGAGCAGAATGGGCGGGAGTTTTCTCAGCGCGTGCAGGGAAACTGGCGTTGCAACAGTGGGCAGGCGGTGCTGGATGCGGCGTTGCAGGGCGTCGGGCTGTGTCAGTTGCCGGATTATTACGTGTTGGAGCATCTGCACAGTGGCGCGTTGATTTCGTTGCTGGAGGCGCATCAGCCGCCGAATACGGCGGTGTGGGCGCTGTATCCGCAGCAGCGGCATCTGTCGCCGAAGGTGCGCAAGTTGGTGGATTTTTTGAAGGAGGGGTTGGCTGAGCGGCCGGAGTATCGAAGCTGAGTGATGGGTTGCCTGAACTATCGCTTTCGCGAGCAGGCTCGCTCCCACAGGGGATCGGCGGTGAATGCCAATTTGGGGTCAGGCGCAAATCAAATGTGGGAGCGAGCCTGCTCGCGAATGCAATCTGAAAAGCGCCACTGCACTCAGCGGCGGTTAGCCCAACGCTGGCGCAACCATTCGAGATCTTCCGGCCGGGTAACCTTGAGGTTATCCGCGCGCCCTTCGATCAGTCGCGGCTTCAGCCCCGCCCACTCCATCGCCGACGCTTCGTCAGTAATCACGGCATCCGCAACCAGACTGTCCGCCAACGCCCGATGCAACGCACCGAGGCGAAACATCTGCGGTGTATACGCCTGCCAGATCACACTTCGATCGACGGTTTCCACCACCCGACCGTGCTTGTCGACCCGTTTCAAGGTGTCGCGCGCAGGCACTGCGAGCAATCCGCCGACCGGATCATCCGCCAGTTCATCGAGTAACTTGTCGAGATCTTCGCGACTCAGATTCGGTCGTGCCGCATCGTGCACCAGTACCCAATCTTCATCATCGGCACCCTGCGCATGCAGGTGCAGCAAGGCATTGAGCACCGACCCGGAGCGCTCGGCCCCGCCTTCAACGCGCTGAATACGCGAGTCGCTGACGCAGGCCAGATTCGGCCAATAAGGATCATCAACAGCAAGACTGACCACCAAACCCTTGAGGCTTGGGTGATCGAGGAAACAGCCGAGGCTGTGTTCGAGAATTGTGCGCCCGCCCAGTTGCAGGTATTGCTTGGGACGGTCCGCGGCCATTCGGGCACCGACGCCCGCGGCAGGAATCACGGCCCAGAAGGCCGGCAGGGAATTGATCATTGGGCCAACTGGTAAAGGGTTTCGCCGTCCTTGACCATGCCCAGCTCGTGACGAGCCCGTTCCTCAACGGTCTCCATACCTTTCTTCAACTCGCTGACTTCAGCGTCCATCACTCGGTTGCGCTCCAGCAAACCCTCGTTCTCGGCGTGTTGATCAGCAATCTGCTGATTCAGCTCGGCGACCTGCGCCAGACTGCCATTGCCCACCCACAGGCGGTACTGCAGACCGGCCAGCAGCAGGAGCAAAACGAGAAACAACCAGTAAGGACTGCGCATCGAATATCAGGTATCCAGTGAAAAAAGACAGCCACGCCAAAACTTTGAAGCATCTGATAGCACAAGCCTGGAAAGATCCAGGCTTGTGCTTTAAGGCATCAGATTAGTGGCAAATCCATCGCTGTCACGACTTTTTCGACACAATCCGGTGTCCTTTTATCAGTTGGTACTCAGCCACGGAACTCGCTGCGACCGTTGTACTTGGCTTTGCCATTCAACTGCTCTTCGATACGCAGCAGTTGGTTGTACTTGGAAACGCGGTCGGAACGGCACAGCGAACCGGTCTTGATCTGGCCAGCCGAGGTGCCCACAGCCAGGTCGGCAATGGTCGAATCTTCGGTTTCGCCGGAACGGTGCGAGATCACTGCGGTGTAACCGGCAGCCTTGGCCATCTGGATGGCTTCCAGGGTTTCGGTCAGGGTGCCGATCTGGTTGAACTTGATCAGGATCGAGTTGGCGATCTTTTTATCGATGCCTTCTTTCAGGATCTTGGTGTTGGTCACGAACAGATCGTCGCCCACCAGTTGAACCTTCTCGCCGATCTTGTCGGTAAGGATCTTCCAGCCAGCCCAGTCGGACTCGTCCAGGCCGTCTTCGATCGAGATGATCGGGTAACGCTCGGTCAGACCTTTCAGGTAGTCGGCGAAACCTTCAGCGGTGAACACCTGGCCTTCGCCGGACAGGTTGTATTTGCCGTCTTCGTAGAACTCGCTCGCCGCGCAGTCCAGTGCCAGGGTCACGTCGGTGCCCAGCTTGTAACCGGCGTTGGCGACAGCTTCGGAGATCACTTTCAGCGCGTCTTCGTTGGACGCCAGGTTCGGTGCAAAACCGCCTTCGTCGCCAACGGCAGTGCTCAGGCCACGGGCCTTCAGCACAGCTTTCAAGTGATGGAAAATCTCGGTGCCCATGCGCAGACCTTCCGAGAAAGACTTGGCGCCAACCGGCTGAACCATGAATTCCTGGATGTCGACGTTGTTATCGGCGTGCTCGCCACCGTTGATGATGTTCATCATCGGCACCGGCATCGAGTAGACACCCGGCGTGCCGTTGAGGTTGGCGATGTGTGCGTACAGTGGCAGGTCCTGATCCTGCGCAGCAGCCTTGGCCGCAGCCAGGGACACGGCGAGGATGGCGTTGGCGCCCAGGGTCGCTTTGTTTTCGGTACCGTCGAGCTTGATCATCGCGTGATCCAGGGCTTTCTGGTCGCTTGGGTCGGTGCCCAGCAGCAGATCGCGGATCGGACCGTTGATGTTGGCTACCGCTTTGAGCACGCCCTTGCCCAGGTAACGGCTCTTGTCGCCATCACGCAGCTCGAGCGCTTCACGCGAGCCAGTGGATGCACCGGATGGCGCGCACGCGCTGCCGATGATGCCGTTGTCGAGAAGCACGTCCGCTTCCACGGTGGGATTGCCACGGGAGTCGAGAACTTCACGACCTTTGATGTCGACGATTTTTGCCATTGTTGTAAACACTCCAAAGTTGACGAAAACGACGCAGCTAGAGGAAATCTTTTTACCGTCGGCAAGGGGTGTGCAGCGGGCAGACTTGCAGACGATAACGCTCATGCCCGAGGGCATGAGCGACAAATCGTGCGGTACTTTACCGGAGAATTGAGTGTTACGCGGTTTCTACCGTCGGAAAACTCTTCACCAGTTCGTCCAAAGCTTTGAGCTGGGCCAGAAATGGCTCCAGTTTGTCCAGACGCAAGGCGCAAGGGCCGTCGCATTTGGCATTGTCCGGATCCGGGTGAGCTTCGAGGAACAGACCCGCCAGCGACTGGCTCATGCCGGCCTTGGCCAGATCCAGAACCTGTGCACGGCGACCGCCGGCGGAATCGGCACGACCACCTGGCATTTGCAGGGCGTGGGTCACGTCGAAGAATACCGGGTACTCGAACTGCTTCATGATGCCGAAGCCGAGCATGTCGACCACGAGGTTGTTGTAGCCGAAGCTCGAACCACGCTCGCAGAGGATCAGTTGATCGTTACCCGCTTCTACGCACTTGTTCAGGATGTGTTTCATTTCCTGAGGCGCGAGGAACTGGGCTTTCTTGATGTTGATCACTGCATTGGTCTTGGCCATCGCGACGACCAGATCGGTCTGGCGCGACAGGAAGGCCGGCAGTTGAATGATGTCGCAGACCTCAGCGACGACCGCGGCCTGATCAGGCTCGTGGACGTCGGTGATGATCGGCACGCCGAAGGCTTGTTTGATGTCCTGGAAGATGCGCATGCCCTCTTCCAGGCCAGGACCACGATAGGAGGTCACAGAAGACCGGTTCGCCTTGTCGAAACTGGCCTTGAACACATAAGGGATACCGAGTTTCTCGGTGACCTTCACGTATTCCTCGCAAACCTGCATGGCCATGTCACGGCTTTCCAGCACGTTCATGCCGCCGAACAGCACCATGGGTTTGTCGTTGGCAATCTCGATGTCGCCGACGCGGATGATCTTCTGTGCCATCGGGGTTACGCCTTCTTCTGGTGTTGAGCCAACGCTGCTTTGACGAAACCGCTGAACAGCGGGTGGCCATCGCGTGGTGTCGAGGTGAACTCAGGGTGGAACTGACAAGCAACGAACCATGGGTGATCGGCCGCTTCTACCACTTCAACCAGCGCTGCGTCAGCCGAGCGACCGGAGATTTTCAGGCCGGCTTCGATCAGTTGTGGCAGCAGCTTGTTGTTCACTTCGTAACGGTGACGGTGACGCTCGACAATCACATCCTTGGCGTAACAGTCGTGCACCTTGGAGCCGGCTTCGAGCAGGCATTCCTGAGCGCCGAGGCGCATGGTGCCGCCCAGGTCGGACGCTTCGGTACGCACTTCAACGGCGCCGGTCGCGTCTTCCCACTCGGTGATCAGACCGACAACCGGGTGACCGCTGGCGCGGTCGAACTCGGTGGAGTTGGCGTCTTTCCAGCCCATGACGTTACGAGCGAACTCGATGACCGCCACTTGCATGCCCAGGCAGATACCCAGGTAGGGAACCTTGTTTTCGCGAGCGTACTGCACGGCAGTAATCTTGCCTTCCACGCCGCGCAGACCGAAGCCGCCCGGTACGAGGATCGCGTCGACACCTTCGAGCAGCGCAGTGCCTTGGTTTTCGATGTCTTCGGAGTCGATGTAACGCAGGTTGACCTTGGTGCGGTTGCTGATGCCGGCATGACTCATCGCTTCGATCAGCGACTTGTAGGCGTCCAGCAGTTCCATGTACTTGCCGACCATGGCAATCGTCACTTCGTGTTCCGGGTTCAGCTTGGCGTCAACCACCGCTTCCCACTCGGACAGATCGGCACTACCGCACTGCAGACCGAAACGCTCAACGACGAAATCGTCCAGACCCTGCGAGTGCAGGATGCCTGGGATCTTGTAGATGGTGTCGGCGTCTTCCAGCGCGATCACCGCACGTTCTTCAACGTTGGTGAACTGAGCGATCTTGCGACGCGACGAGACGTCGATCGGGTGATCGGAACGGCACACCAGCACGTCTGGTTGCAGACCGATCGAACGCAGTTCTTTTACCGAGTGCTGAGTTGGCTTGGTCTTGGTCTCGCCAGCGGTGGCGATGTACGGAACAAGCGTCAGGTGCATCAGCATCGCGCGCTTGGCGCCGACTTCGAAACGCAGTTGACGGATCGCTTCGAGGAACGGTTGCGACTCGATGTCACCGACGGTGCCACCGATTTCGACCATGGCCACGTCAGCATCGCCAGCACCCTTGATGATGCGGCGCTTGATTTCGTCGGTGATGTGCGGAATCACCTGGATGGTTGCACCCAGGTAGTCACCACGGCGCTCTTTGCGCAGCACGTGTTCGTAGACACGGCCAGTGGTGAAGTTGTTGTTCTGGGTCATGGTCGTGCGGATGAACCGCTCGTAGTGGCCCAGGTCCAGGTCGGTCTCGGCGCCGTCGTGGGTGACGAACACTTCACCGTGCTGGAACGGGCTCATGGTGCCCGGGTCAACGTTGATGTACGGATCCAGCTTAAGCATGGTGACCTTAAGCCCCCGCGCCTCCAGGATAGCCGCCAATGAAGCCGAGGCAATGCCTTTCCCCAATGAAGAAACAACACCGCCCGTGACGAATATGTAGCGCGTCATGAAAAACCCTAGAAGTCTGCGTTAAAGCGGTACGAGCCGCCGGGGAAAGCGAAGGAAGGCCGAAGCCCCCGATCACCTGCATTAATCACAGTGCACCTTTCAAAAAAACCGCCGCGTTGGGACAGACCGGCAGATGAAACGCCGGTACGTTGCTCGCTACACATTTTTTGGAATCGCCCAGCAAAGACTGCTTGGTAATCGGCAACTCCTGCAATTCAGGCGAATCCACAGAAGTTGTATCAAGAAGGGAGCGTAGTCTACCGGAATGCTCCTTTCAGCTCAAACCTTGATCTTCGTCTGTTGGCTGCCAATGCAATTTCCAACCGCCGTGCCCATCGCCATCAAGCCCCGGCAGGTTCGCCACCGCGAGCAATTCGTCACCGCGAAACAGCAGCGGCAATCTGCCACGCACGAACCCCGGTACCGCGCGCTCATTGAACAGGCGCTTGAGGTCGCGATGACCGCGATCGGCCAGTTGCATCACTTCGCCCCCCTGACGAAAGCCAATGCGCAACGGCCCGGCGGGAGCCTGCCCGCTAAACATGACACGTCCGTTATCGGCCAAGCGTAGCGCTGACGACGGCGTCTGCCACTCACATCCGATCACTGGCGCGCGCAGCCAGGCATCGCTGAGCCACCAGACCCGACCGGCGCTGCGGTGCAGCTCGCCATCGGCCAGTCGCCAGATTGGCGAGGCATCATGAGCGGCCTCGCAGAGATCGCTCCAACCCGACCAATGGTCGGTGTCAGGCAAACGAGTCAGTGGCTCGAGCCAATGGCTGATCGCGTTTCGTTGACGCGCAACCGACAGAGCGGTCAGCGGTGTCAACTTCAGCGACGGTAATCCCAGCCATTGGAAATCATGGGCGGTCGCGGCGGCCTGCGCCAGGTCCATCTGCGCCAGCTCATCGAGCAACCCCTGCGCTTCACGCTGATGCGCGGCACTGCGAGCCATGCTCGCCTGCGCTTGCGGCCAGCGCCCGGTCAGCAGCGGCATGACTTGATGGCGTAGATAATTGCGCGAGAATTGCCGATCCTGATTGGACGGGTCTTCGATCCAGTTCAATTGATGAGCCTGTGCGTACGCCTCCAGCTCGGCTCGGGAGATGTCCAGCAACGGACGAACGAGCGTGCCCTGCCCCACTGACCGCTGCGCCGGCATCGCAGACAACCCGCGTACACCCGCGCCGCGCAATAGCCGGAACATCAGTGTTTCCGCCTGATCATCGCGATGTTGACCGGTGAGCAACACATCATTGGCCTGCGTCAGAGAACTGAACACCGCGTACCGCGCATCCCGCGCCGCCCGCTCCAGACTCGCGCCCGGTTGCACCTTCACCCGTTCAATCAGCAACGGCACGCCCAGTGCATCGCAAACTGCTTGGCAATGCTGCGGCCACGCATCAGCCGCAGCCTGAAGGCCGTGATGGATATGGATGGCGCTTAACGGAGGGAGTGATACGTTTTTTGCCAGATCGGCAAGCAGATGCAGCAGAACGGTGGAATCGAGACCACCGGAAAACGCGATACGCCAATGAGCGGCATTGCGCCAAGGCTCAAGGTGCGGCAGAAGCCGTGAAGACAAATCGCTCTTCGATGAGTTCATGGAGAGGGCCGCTTCTCAAAGATCCCTGTAGGAGCTGCCGAAGGCTGCGATCTTTTGATCTTGAAAAACAAAGTCAAAAGATCGCAGCCTTCGGCAGCTCCTACAGGGGTACTGCGTTCGACTTAGAGGCCGTAGCTCATCAGTCGATCATAACGGCGCTTCAACAGCGCTTCGTTATCGAACTTCTTCAGCATCGCCAGTTGCGAGCTGAGCTCGGCACGGATCGACGCAGCCGCAGCGGCTGGATCACGGTGCGCGCCGCCCAGAGGTTCGCCAATCACCTTGTCGACGATGCCCAGGCCTTTCAGACGCTCAGCGGTGATGCCCATTGCTTCAGCAGCATCCGGCGCTTTTTCTGCGGTTTTCCACAGGATCGACGCGCAACCTTCCGGCGAGATCACCGCGTAGGTCGAGTACTGCAGCATGTTCAGCTGATCGCAGACGCCAATCGCCAGCGCACCGCCGGAACCCCCTTCACCAATAACGGTGGCGATGATCGGGGTCTTCAGACGCGCCATCACGCGCAGGTTCCAGGCGATCGCTTCGCTTTGGTTGCGCTCTTCAGCATCGATGCCAGGGTAAGCACCCGGAGTGTCGATGAAGGTCAGGATCGGCATTTTGAAACGCTCGGCCATCTCCATCAGACGGCAAGCCTTGCGGTAGCCTTCCGGACGCGGCATGCCGAAGTTGCGGCGCACCTTCTCGCGCACTTCGCGGCCTTTCTGGTGACCGATGATCATCACCGGCTGGTCTTCCAGGCGGGCGATACCACCAACGATGGCGGCGTCGTCAGAGAAGTGACGATCGCCGTGCAGTTCGTCGAACTCGGTGAAGATGTGCTGAATGTAGTCGAGGGTGTACGGGCGTTTCGGGTGACGCGCCAGGCGTGCGATCTGCCAGCTGGTCAGCTTGCCGAAGATGTCTTCGGTCAGCGTTTTGCTCTTGTCCTGCAGGCGGGAGATCTCATCGCCGATATTCAGCGAATTGTCATTACCGACCAAGCGCAACTCTTCGATCTTGGCTTGCAGGTCGGCGATCGGCTGTTCGAAATCTAGAAAATTCGGGTTCATAGGCGTCCGTCTTGGGTCGTGTCCCAAATGAGCTTGGGCCGGCCGGTTGTCTATTCGCGCCCTACCTTAAGGGAGAGGCGCGCTGAGGTCGAGATTAAAAATTCAGGTTGCGGGCAAGCGCCATGAGGGCACTTGCCGGTCAACGGTATTGGAGGAAGACGTTGTCTCGCCCGAACTGGTCACGCAGTGCTTGAATCAACGCATCTGCCGGGTCGATCCGCCAGGTCTCGCCAAACTGCAGCAAGGTCTTCGCATCCGGGCTGGTGTATTCCATGGTCACCGGGCATGCACCGCGATGACGCTTGAGCAAATCACCCAACCAGCGTAGCTGATCGCCTTTCAGATCCTGGGTTTGCAGCTTCAGGCGCAAGCTCTCGGCAAGGTTGGTGCGCGCATCTTCCATGCTCATCACTCGCTTGACCCGCAGGCGCAGGCCACCGGAGAAGTCGTCGTTGCTGACCTCGCCTTCGACCACCACCATCGCGTCGGTCTGCAACAACGATTGCGCCGAATGGAACGCATCGGCAAACAGCGACGCCTCGATGCGCCCCGAGCGGTCATCGAGGGTGATGAAACCCATCTTGTCGCCCTTCTTGTTCTTCATCACCCGCAGGGCAATGATCATCCCCGCGATGGTCTGGGTATCCCGGGCCGGTTTCAGGTCGATGATGCGCTGACGGGCGAAACGGCGGATCTCGCCTTCGTATTCGTCGATCGGATGACCGGTCAGATACAGGCCCAAGGTGTCTTTCTCACCCTTGAGGCGTTCCTTCAGGGTCAGTTCCTTGGCCTTGCGATGCACTGCGTAAACATCAGCGTCTTCCTCGACAAACAGCCCGCCAAACAGGTCGGCGTGACCACTGTCGTGGGTGCGCGCGGTCTGTTCTGCGGACTTGATCGCTTCTTCCATTGCAGCCAGCAGCACCGCGCGGTTGCGGTCGATGTTGGCCTGATAAGCCTTTTGCTCTTCATGGAAGAACGGGCCGAGACGATCCAGCGCACCGCTGCGGATCAAACCGTCGAGTGTGCGCTTGTTGATGCGTTTGAGGTCGACCCGCGCGCAGAAATCGAACAGATCCTTGAACGGCCCGTCCTCACGCGCCTCAGTAATCGCTTCAACGGGCCCCTCGCCCACACCCTTGATCGCGCCGAGACCGTAAATGATGCGGCCTTCGTCGTTCACCGTGAACTTGAATTCCGAAGTATTCACATCCGGCGCGTCGAGACGCAGCTTCATGGTGCGAATTTCTTCGATCAAGGTCACGACCTTGTCGGTGTTGTGCATGTCCGCCGACAGTACCGCGGCCATGAACGGTGCCGGGTAGTGAGTCTTCAGCCAGGCAGTCTGGTACGAAACCAGGCCGTAAGCGGCGGAGTGAGACTTGTTGAAGCCGTAACCGGCGAATTTTTCCACCAGGTCGAAAATGTTACCGGCCAGGTCGGCATCGATATTGTTGGTCTTGCAACCCTCAATGAAACCGCCGCGCTGCTTGGCCATTTCTTCGGGCTTTTTCTTACCCATCGCCCGACGGAGCATGTCCGCACCGCCGAGGGTGTAACCGGCCATGACCTGGGCAATCTGCATCACCTGTTCCTGATACAGGATGATGCCGTACGTCGGCGCCAATACCGGCTTGAGGCCTTCGTATTGATAGTCGGAGTGCGGATACGCCAGCTCGGCGCGACCGTGCTTACGGTTGATAAAGTCGTCAACCATGCCCGATTGCAGCGGGCCCGGACGGAACAGGGCCACCAGTGCGATCAAGTCTTCCAGGCAGTCGGGCTTGAGCTTTTTGATCAGCTCTTTCATGCCGCGCGATTCAAGCTGGAACACCGCTGTGGTTTCAGCTTTTTGCAACAGCGTGTACGTCGGCTTGTCGTCGAGCGGGATGAACGCGATGTCCAGCGGAGGCTCGTCGACCTTGGCACGGTCGCGATTGATGGTCTTCAGCGCCCAGTCGATTACCGTCAGCGTCCGCAAACCAAGGAAGTCGAATTTCACCAGACCGGCGGCTTCAACGTCGTCCTTGTCGAACTGGGTTACCAGACCGTCACCGGCCTCGTCGCAATAGATCGGCGAGAAGTCAGTCAGCTTGGTCGGGGCGATAACCACACCACCGGCGTGTTTACCGACGTTACGCACCACGCCTTCGAGCTTGCGCGCCATCTCCCAGATTTCTGCGGCCTCTTCATCGACCTTGATGAAGTCACGCAGGATCTCTTCCTGCTCGTAGGCTTTTTCCAGGGTCATGCCGACTTCGAACGGAATCATCTTCGACAGACGATCCGCCAAACCGTAGGACTTGCCCTGCACCCGCGCCACGTCGCGCACCACAGCCTTGGCGGCCATGGAACCGAAGGTGATGATCTGGCTTACCGCGTTGCGCCCGTATTTCTCGGCCACGTAATCAATTACGCGGTCACGACCGTCCATGCAGAAGTCGACGTCGAAGTCGGGCATCGAGACCCGTTCCGGGTTAAGGAATCGTTCGAACAGCAGGTCGTATTCCAGCGGATCGAGGTCGGTGATCTTCTGCACGTAGGCCACCAGCGAGCCGGCACCCGAACCACGGCCCGGACCTACCGGTACGCCGTTGCTTTTGGCCCACTGGATAAAGTCCATAACGATCAGGAAGTAACCGGGGAAACCCATCTGGATGATGATATCCAGTTCGAAATTCAAGCGATCAACGTAGACCTGGCGCTTGGCTTCGTAGTCTTCGGTGGTGTCCTTGGGCAGCAGCACCGCCAGGCGCTCTTCGAGACCGCCGAAGGAGACTTTGCGGAAGTACTCGTCGATGGTCATGCCATCGGGAATCGGGAAGTTGGGCAGGAAGTGCGTGCCCAGTTTGACTTCGATGTTGCAGCGCTTGGCGATCTCGACGGTGTTTTCAATCGCGTCGGGAATGTCGCTGAACAGCTCGATCATTTCCTCGGCGCTTTTGAGGTATTGCTGATCGCTGTAATTCTTCGAACGCCGCGGATCGTCAAGGGCGCGGCCCTCACCGATGCAGACGCGGGTTTCGTGGGCGGCGAAGTCTTCCTGCTTGATGAAGCGCACATCGTTGCTCGCCACCAGCGGCGCGCCAAGTTTGTCGGCAAGCGCTACGGCACCGTGCAGTTGCTCTTCATCGTTAGGACGATTGGTGCGCTGGATTTCCAGATAGAAACGATCCGGGAACACCGTCATCCATTCACGCGCCAAGGCTTCGGCTTCTGCCGGGTTGCCACCGATCAATGCCATGCCGATCTCGCCTTCTTTGGCGGCGGACAACATGATCAGGCCTTCGTTGGCTTCAGCGACCCACTCACGCTCGACAATGATCATGCCGTTGCGCTGGCCTTCGATAAAGCCGCGCGAGATCAACTCGGTAAGATTGCGATAGCCCTTGGCGTTCATCACCAACAGGCTGAGCCGGCTCAGCGGTGCGTCCGGGTCTTTGTTCGACAGCCACAGGTCGGCGCCGCAGATCGGCTTGATGCCGGCGCCCATGGTGTTTTTATAGAATTTGACCAGGGAACACATGTTGTTCTGGTCGGTGACCGCGACCGCCGGCATGTTCATGGCGGTCAGCGCCTTGACCAGCGGCTTGATCCGTACCAGCCCGTCGACCAGCGAGTATTCAGTGTGCAGGCGTAGATGAACGAATGAAGCCGGCATAGTGATCCTGTCCAGTTACATAGAGACAACAAGGCCCGGATTGTACCGGGCCTCGAGCAAAACATCAGCCTTGCGACTAAACCTGCGTCAGGCCTTCGAGCACTTCATAAGCCTGACGCACCGGGGCGAACGAGCGCCGGTGAATCGGCGTCGGGCCAAGCCGCACCAACGCTTCCAGATGAACGGGCGTCGGGTAGCCTTTATGACCGCCGATGCCGTAACCCGGGTAGATCAATTCGAACGCGGCCATTTCACGATCACGACTGACCTTGGCCAGAATCGACGCGGCAGCAATGGCCGGCACCTTGCCGTCGCCCTGCACCACGGCTTCGGCGCGCATCGGCAGTTGCGGGCAACGGTTGCCGTCGATCATCGCCAGTTTCGGCTGGATGTGCAGACCGGCGACCGCGCGCTGCATGGCCAGCATGGTCGCGTGGAGGATATTCAGCTCGTCGATTTCTTCGACTTCGGCGCGGGCGATGCACCAGCTCAGGGATTTCTCGATGATCTCGTCGTAGAGCTTTTCGCGCTTGGCGTCAGTGAGTTTCTTCGAGTCGTTGAGGCCGAGAATCGGCCGGTTCGGATCGAGGATCACCGCTGCCGTCACCACGGCGCCGCACAACGGGCCGCGCCCGACTTCATCGACACCGGCGACCAGTTCTTCGACTTCGGCGACCAAGGTGAAATCCAGGCCCATCTGCATGCTTGTCTTGCTCATCGTGTCTGACCGATCAGGTTAAGGACGGCGTCCGCCGCCTGATTGGAAGCGTCCAGCCGCAGCGTGCGGTGGATTTCGTCGAAACCACGGGTCTGCTCTTCGCCGCCTTCAATCAGCGGCGACAAGGTCTGAGCCAGTGCTTCGACTGTCGCATCATCCTGCAACAATTCTGGCACCAGCAAGCGCTGGGCGAGGAGGTTCGGCAAAGACACGTACGGGCTCTTGACCATGCGCTTGAGAATCCAGAACGTCAGCGGTGCCAGGCGGTAAGCCACGACCATTGGCCGTTTGTACAGCAGCGCTTCGAGGGTCGCGGTGCCAGAGGCGATCAACACCGCGTTGCATGCGGCCAGCGCCAGATGCGACTTGCCATCGAGCAGGGTTACCGGCAGATCGCGGCCGGCGAGCAACTCTTCAAGCTGCGCGCGACGCTCCGGGTTGGCACACGGAATGACAAAGCGCACACCTGGGCGCATGGCGCGCAGACGTTCGGCGGTGTCGAGAAACAAGGCGCCCAATCGGGACACTTCGCCGCCACGGCTACCGGGCATCAACGCTACCAGCGGCCCATCGGGCAGGCCCAACTCGGCGCGCGCCGCAGCGCGATCGGCCTCCAGTGGAATGGTATCGGCCAGCGTGTGGCCAACGAACCGCACCGGCACGCCCTTCTCTTCGTAGAATTTTGCTTCGAACGGCAGCAGCGTCAGCATCAGATCGCAGCCTTCGCGGATCTTCAGCACACGCTTCTGCCGCCACGCCCATACCGACGGGCTGACGTAATGCACGGTCTTGATCCCGGCCTGACGCAGCTTCAGTTCGATATTGAGGTTGAAGTCGGGGGCATCGATGCCGATGAACACATCCGGTTTCTCGGCGATCAGCGTGGCGATCAAGTCTTTGCGGCGCTTGAGCAGCTCGCGCAGACGTCCGAGGACTTCGACCAGGCCCATGACCGACAAACGCTCCATGGGAAAGTAGGAGGTCAGGCCTTCAGCCTGCATCAGCGGGCCGCCGACGCCGATGAACTCGACCGCCGGATGCTGTGCCTTGAGGGCCCGCATGAGACCCGCGCCGAGAATGTCACCGGAAGCTTCACCCGCCACCAGCGCAATACGCAGATTGGCCATGATCAGCGAGTGATGCCGCGAGTCGACGACTGGATGGAGTCACGGAATATCGCGACTTCCGGAAACTGTGCCGCCGGCTCAACCAGCTCAGCCAGTGCCTGCTCGACCGTCAGCCCTTGGCGGTACACGGTTTTGTAGGCGCGACGCAGGGTGTGGATGGCGTCTTCACTGAAACCACGGCGACGCATGCCTTCGAAGTTCATGCTGCGCGCTTCGGCCGGGTTGCCAAACACGGTGACGAACGCTGGCACATCCTTGCCGATGGCGGTGCCCATGCCGGAAAAGCTGTGGGCGCCGATGTGGCAATACTGGTGAACCAGAGTGAAACCGGAAAGGATCGCCCAGTCATCAACGTGCACGTGACCAGCCAATGCAGTGTTGTTGACCAGAATGCAGTGGTTGCCGATGACGCTGTCGTGACCGATGTGGGCATAGGCCATGATCAGGTTGTGATCGCCCAGGGTGGTTTCCGATCGGTCTTGAACGGTGCCACGGTGAATGGTCACGCCTTCACGGATGACGTTGTGGTCACCGATGACCAGACGGGTCTCTTCACCTTTGTACTTCAGATCGGGCGTGTCTTCGCCTACCGAGGAAAACTGGTAGATGCGATTGTGCTTGCCGATACGCGTCGGGCCTTTGAGGATTACATGCGGCCCGATCACGGTCCCCTCGCCGATTTCCACACCTGCGCCGATGATCGACCACGGGCCGACCTCGACGCCGTCAGCCAGAACGGCCGACGGATCGATGATTGCGCGAGGGTCAATCAAACTCATAGCTTGCGTTCCGCACAGATGATTTCAGCCGAGCAGACTGGCTTGCCATCGACCGAAGCCTGGCACTCGAACTTCCAGATCTGACGTTTGCAGCTGATGAACCGGGCTTCGAGGATCAACTGGTCGCCCGGCAGCACAGGCTGACGGAAGCGCAGTTTGTCGGAACCGACGAAGTAGTAAAGCGTGCCGTCGGCAGGCTTCACATCAAGCATTTTAAAACCGAGGATCCCGGCAGCCTGAGCCATCGCTTCGATGATCAGTACGCCTGGCATGATCGGATGCGCCGGGAAGTGACCATTGAAGAACGGTTCATTGATGCTGACATTCTTGTAGGCGCGAATGCGCTTGCCTTCAGTGTCCAGTTCCACCACCCGGTCCACCAGCAGGAACGGGTAACGGTGAGGCAGGTATTCGCGAATCTCGTTGATGTCCATCATTTCGGGGGGAAGCCTATGTAAAGATTGGGAGCGCGACTGACGCGCACTCCTCTAGCAAATCAAGGAGGCAGTCTAGAGGCTGTGCACACTTGATATGGAAATGGTATCAGCCATCTGATGAAGCATTGCCGTCAGGGGTCACTTCCCCTACGCGCTTTTCCAGCTGTTTCAAACGTCGCGCGATGTCATCGAGCTGACGGATGCGGGCCGCGCTTTTGCGCCATTCGGCCGCCGGTTGCATGGCTGTACCGGAAGAGTAGGCGCCTGGCTCGGTAATCGAGTGGGTCACCATGGTCATCCCGGTGAGGAAAACGTTGTCGCAAATATCAATGTGGCCAACCAGACCAACACCGCCGGCGAGCATGCAGTGCTTGCCGATTTTGGTGCTGCCGGAGATACCGACACACGCGGCCATCGCGGTGTGATCACCGACCTGGACGTTATGCGCAATCTGAATCTGGTTGTCGAGTTTCACACCATTGCCGATTACGGTGTCGGCGAGCGCACCACGGTCGATCGCGGTATTTACACCAATCTCGACATCGTCGCCGATGGTCACGCCGCCAATCTGGGCGATTTTCTGCCAGATGCCTTTTTCGTTGGCGAAGCCGAAGCCCTCACCACCGAGTACCGCACCGGACTGGATCACCACCCGCTTGCCGATGCGCACGTCGTGATACAGGGTCACGCGCGGCGCAAGCCAGCCGCCTTCACCAATTTCACTGCGCGCACCGATGAAGCAATGTGCACCCAAGGTCACTTGAGCACCGATCTGCGCACCTGCTTCGATCACCACGAACGGGCCGATGCTGGCGGTTGGATCAACCACTGCATCGTCCGCAATGACCGCCGATGGGTGGATACCCGCCGCGGCTTTTGGTTTGGGGTCGAACAAGTGCGAGATACGCGCGTACGCCAGATAAGGATCAGGCACGACCAACGCATTACCGGCGAAACCTTCGGCGTCAGCTTCCTTGAGCAACAGGGCCGCTGCCTGCGAACCAGCCAGGTACTTGCGATATTGAGGATTTGCCAGAAAGCTCAACTGAGCTGGGCCAGCCTCTTGCAAAGTGGCTAGCCCAGTAATTTGCTTCTCCGGGTCGCCACGCAGGGTGGCGCCGAGGAACTCGGCCAACTGGCCGAGCTTTATAGTCACGGTCATGGGTTACTTCAGCTGATTCATGCGCTCGATAACCTGGCGCGTGATGTCGTACTGAGGTTTGACATCGATCACTGCGCCACGCTCGAACACCAGGTCAAAACCACCTTTCTTGATGACTTCTTCCACTGCGCTATCCAGTTTCGGCTTCAGTTGCTTGAGCATTTCGCGGTCGGCAACAGCCTTGGCTTCGTTCAGTTCTTTGGACTGGAACTGGAAATCACGGGCCTTTTGCTTGAACTCCAGCTCCAGACGCTCACGTTCGCCTTGCTGCATCTTGTCGCCACCAGCCATCAGACGGTCCTGAATGCCTTTGGCGCTGCTTTCCAGGGTTTTCAGCTTGGTCAGTTGCGGACCGAACTTCTTCTCGGCATCCACGGCGTACTTCTTGGCCGCGTCAGATTCCAGCAAAGCCATCTGATAGTTCAGAACGGCGATTTTCATGTCGGCAAATGCCGGGCCTGCCACCATCAAGGAGGCCAGGAGAACCAATTGAGTCAACTTACGCACGATGCACTCCTACAAAATCCATTGTCGTTATCTTGGGTCAGACGCTTAGAACGTCTGGCCGAGGGAGAATTGGAACACTTGAGTTTCAGCGTCATCCGGTTTCTTGATCGGCATGGCCAACGCGAAGCTCAGAGGACCCAGTGCGGTGACCCAGGTCACACCCACACCCACGGAACTTGCCATGTTGCTCAGGCTGATGTCGTTGCACTTGGTGTTCGACGTCGAGCCGTTGGCATTGGTAGTGTCCTTGCACTGCGAGTCAAATACGTTACCCACATCCCAGAATACCGAAGTACGCAGGGAACGCTGATCCTTGACGAATGGCAGCGGGAACAGAACCTCGACACCACCCTGGATCAGGACGTTACCGCCGAACGGCAGCGGGTCCTGGTCCGGGTCAGCCAGCGTACCCGGGTTGGTGCCACGGCTTGGCGTACTGCGCGGACCGAGGGTGCTGTCCTTGAAGCCACGAACCGAGTTGAAACCACCAGCATAGTAGTTTTCATAGAACGGCAAGCCGTCAGTCGAACCGTAACCGTCGCCATAACCGAGTTCGGTATGCAGACGCAGGGTGTAATTCTCGGTGATCGGCTGGAACAGCTGACCACGGTAATCAAGTTTGAAGAACGACAGGTCACTGCCCGGAATGGTGGATTCCAGGGTCAGGCTCTGGGAACGACCACGGGTCGGCAATACGCCCTTGTTCAGGGTCGACTCGGACCAGCCGGCCGAAGCCTTGAAGTTCAGGTACTTGTCGCCTTCCTTGTTAACGAAGTCGAAAATCTCGTCAACGGTGTAAGTACCGGTCTTGATCTCGTCCTGCTGAGCGGACAGACCGAAGGTCAGGCGCGAAGTCTCGCTGATCGGGTAACCGATATTGACGCCAGCGCCCAGGCTGTCTACCGCATAGCTTGCTACGTCGACGTCGAGGTCTTTGTAGTCGGTGGTGCGATAGAACGCGTTGTAGCCCAGGCTCACGCCATCGGCGGTCCAGTACGGGTCAACGTAGCCGAAGTTGTAGCGGCTCTGGTATTCACTTCGGGTCAGGCCGACGCTGACGCGGTTACCGGTACCGAGGAAGTTGTTCTGGGTAATCGAACCACCAAGGATCAGACCGGCACTCTGCGCAAAACCGACGCTGGCGGTAATCGAACCGGAAGCCTGTTCTTCAACGGCGTAGTTCACGTCAACCTGGTCGTCGACACCCGGAACAGCAGGGGTTTCAACGTTGACTTCCTTGAAGAAGCCCAGACGCTCAAGACGGGTCTTGGACTGGTCGATCAGGTAGGTCGAAGCCCAGCCGCCTTCCATCTGGCGCATTTCACGACGCAGCACTTCGTCTTCGGACTTGGTGTTGCCACGGAAGTTGATACGGTTGACGTAGGCACGCTTGCCTGGATCGACAGCAAACAGGATGTCGACAGTGTGGTCTTCATCGTGTGGCTGAGGTACGCCGTTGACGTTGGCGAAGGTGTAACCCTCGTTACCCAGACGGCGGGTGATCAACTCGGAAGTGGTGGTCATCAGCTTGCGCGAGAACACCTGGCCTTTCTGTACCAGCAACAGGGACTTGACCTGATCTTCAGGGACTTTCAGATCACCGCTGAGCTTGACGTCACGAACGGTGTACTTCTCGCCTTCGGTCACGTTGACGGTGATATAGACGTGCTTCTTGTCCGGGGTGATGGACACCTGGGTCGAAGCGATATCCATGTTGATATAGCCACGGTCCAGGTAGTAGGAACGCAGACGCTCCAGGTCGCCGGAAAGCTTTTCACGGGCGTACTTGTCGTCGTTCTTGAAGAACGACAGCCAGTTGGTGGTTTTCAGTTCGAACAGGTCGGTCAGGTCTTCCTCGGGGAACACCGTGTTGCCTACCACGTTGATATGCTGAATAGCCGCAACGGTGCCTTCGTTGATCTTCACTTTCAGACCGACACGGTTACGCGGCTGCGATACCACTTCGGTATCGACGGTAGCCGAATAGCGGCCTTGCGCAACGTACTGACGTTGCAGTTCGTTACGCACGCCTTCGAGGGTGGCACGCTGGAAGATCTCGCCTTCGGCCAGACCGGATTGCTTGAGGCCCTTCATCAGGTCTTCAGTGGAGATCGCCTTGTTACCTTCGATCTCGATACTGGCGACGGATGGGCGCTCGACAACCGTGATTACCAGGACGTTGCCTTCGCGGCCCAGCTGGATATCTTGAAAGAAACCGGTTTTGAACAACGCACGAGTGGATTCCACCAGGCGACGATCATCCGCCTGCTCGCCGACGTTCAACGGCAAGGCACCAAAGACGCTACCCGCGGAGACCCGCTGGAGGCCATTGACGCGAATATCAGAGATAGTGAAGGACTCGGCGTGAACTTCGGCGATCATCAATACGGTGAGAACCGCAGTTAGCAGCAGACGTTTCATGAAGTCCTTTCTTATTCCAACTGGCAATAAACAAACTGCCGCAAAATGCGGCAGATTCGCAATTCAGCGAAGCGTTACAGTCGACCCAGATCGTTGACCAGAGCAAGCAACATCACTCCGACCACCAAACTGATACCGATCTGTATCCCCCAACCTTGCACCCGATCCGACAAGGGACGACCACGCGCCCACTCGATCAGATAAAACAACAAATGCCCCCCATCCAGTACAGGAATGGGCAGCAAATTCAGAACGCCCAGGCTAATACTCAGATAAGCAAGGAAATTCAGGAAATCAGCGACGCCCGACTGGGCAGAAGCGCCCGCCACTTTAGCAATGGTTATCGGTCCACTCAAGTTTTTTACCGAGAGCTCGCCGAAGAGCATTTTCTTCAGTGAATCCAGCGTCAGGATGCTCATGGTCCAAGTACGACGGGCGCCCTCGCCAATCGCGGCCAAAGGCCCGTAACTGACCTCGCGGATCATCTCCGGTGGCCAGTCGACAGCTTTTACACCAGCGCCCAGATATCCGCTTGGCGACTTGCTTTCACCGCGCGCCGCGAGGGTGACCGGGACGTCGATTTGAGCACCGTCGCGCTCGATGCGCAGCATGATTTTGGTATCAGGACGCGTACGAACGGTATCGACCACCTGCTGCCAGTCGTTCAGCGCCTGACCATCAAGGGCGAGCAAACGATCACCGGTTTTCAGACCCGCCGCCTGCGCCGGACCTTTCGGATCAAGTTCGGCAAGTACCGGCGGCAGTGCCGGACGCCATGGACGAATACCCAGCGAGCGAATCGGATCCGGCTCATCGGCACCTTTGAGCCAGTGATCCAGCGCCAGTTCACGCGGCGAATCCGCGGTGGAACCTTGATCGCGCACCATCAACTGCAAGGAACCGCTTTCGCCGAGACGACGCACCAACTGCAAATTGACAGCCGCCCAACCCGACGTCGGCTCTCCATCGATGGCGACAATTTCCTGGCCTGAAGTCAAGCCAGCCTTGGCGGCGATGCTGCCGGACTCGACCGCACCGATAACCGGACGTATCTGCTCGCTGCCGAGCATGGCCAGCACCCAGAAAAACACCAGGGCCAACAGAAAGTTGGCGATGGGACCCGCCGCCACAATAGCGATACGCTGACGCACGGACTTGCGATTGAACGACTGATCCAGCTGATCGACCGGTACTTCGCCTTCGCGCTCATCGAGCATCTTGACGTAGCCACCCAACGGGATCGCGGCAACAACAAACTCGGTGCCTTGCTTGTCGTGCCAGCGCAGCAGCGGCATGCCGAAGCCTACGGAAAAACGCAGAACCTTGACGCCACAGCGACGCGCGACCCAGAAATGGCCGAATTCGTGAAAAGTGACCAGCACTCCCAAGGCGATCAGGGTGCCGGCAATCATATAGAGCGCGCTCATCTACTTTCTCCGCAATCCTGTTCAGTGCCGCGTGTAGCCATTGTGTTGCAAAACCTATCGGTTGTGACGACTCAACCACTGTTCAGCCAGTACTCGCGCTTTCGCGTCCGCGATGAACACTGTTTCGAGATCATCCAGTGCGACCACCGGTTCGAGATTCAAGACTTCGTCGATGATACTCGCGATTTCGAGGTAACGAACCCGTCCGTCGAGAAACGCTGCCACGGCGACCTCATTGGCCGCATTCAACATCGCCGGCGCGCTGTCGCCTGCTTCAGCAGCTTGACGAGCCAGACGCAGGCATGGAAAGCGCTCTTCATCCGGCGCTTCGAAATCCAGCCGGGCAATCGCAAACAGATCCAGCGGCGCAACACCGGAGTCGATGCGTTCAGGCCAGGCCAGCGCATTGGCAATCGGTGTACGCATATCGGGGTTGCCCAACTGCGCCAGCACCGAACCATCCACGTAATCGACCAACGAATGGATCACGCTCTGCGGGTGAATCACCACCTCGACCTGCGCAGGCTTGGCATCGAACAGCCAGCAGGCCTCGATCAATTCAAGTCCTTTGTTCATCATGCTCGCCGAATCCACGGAAATCTTGCGCCCCATGGACCAGTTCGGGTGCGCACAGGCCTGATCAGGCGAAACGTGCGCCAACTCGGCCATTGGCGTCTGCCGGAAAGGACCACCAGAAGCGGTCAGCAAAATCCGACGCACCCCTACAGCACTCAATCCGCGAGCGAAATCCTGCGGCATGCACTGGAAAATCGCATTGTGTTCGCTGTCGATCGGTAGCAGCACCGAACCGCTTTTACGCACGGCTTGCATGAACAAGGCGCCGGACATTACCAGCGCTTCCTTGTTGGCCAGAAGAATCTTCTTGCCCGCCTCGACCGCCGCCAGCGTTGGACGCAGCCCGGCGGCACCCACGATGGCCGCCATGACAGCATCGACCTCAGGGGCCGCTGCGACCTGGCACAAGCCCTCCTCCCCGACCAGCACACGGGTCGGCAACCCGGCCGCCCGCAAGTCATCCTGCAGGCTGCGCGCCGCTTCTGCTTGCGGGACAACCGCGTACTGCGGCACATGACGCACGCACAAAGCGAACAACTCACTCAGTCGAGTGAAACCGCTGAGCGCAAACACCTGATAACGCTCAGGATGACGCGCAATGACATCGAGAGTACTCAAACCGATCGAGCCGGTCGCCCCCAGAACAGTGATCTGCTGTGGACGGCTCAAGGTGCAGCCATCCACAACAACACTGCAAATACCGGAATGGCCGCGGTCAGGCTGTCGATACGATCGAGCACGCCACCATGGCCAGGCAGCAGGTTACTGCTGTCCTTGATGCCGGATTGACGCTTGAACATGCTTTCCGTGAGATCGCCCACAACCGAAATGAATACGATCAATGCAGCGCCGATCAGCCCTTTGAGCAACTCGGCCACCGTCCAGTCGCGCACCAGGCCGACAATCGCGGTAATCACCAGACTCAGAGCCAGACCGCCATAGACACCTTCCCAGCTTTTACCGGGACTGACGTGTGGCGCCAGCTTGCGCTTGCCGAAAGCCCGGCCGGAAAAGTAGGCACCGATGTCAGCACCCCAGACCAGAACCATCACCGCCATGATCAGCCAGTTACCCAGCGGATACTGTTTGATCTGCACCAGACCTTGCCAGGCCGGCAGCAGAATCAACAGACCAATGACCAGTTTGCTCGCGGCACTGGACCAGTGCCCGCTCGAACGCGGATAGGTCAGGACCAGCCAGGTCGCCACCGCCCACCACAACACGGACGCACCCAACACCCATGGCGCAAGGCCCGGCAGGATGTACATGACGAACAGCATCAAGGCGACCACGGCGGCAAAGCCGACACGGAACGCTTGCGCAGTGAAACCCGCCAGACGCGCCCATTCCCAGGCACCCAGGCTCACGACCAGACCGATGAACAGTGCAAAGCCCGAACCTTCGAGCAGGAAAAACCCGCACAAGGCGATCGGCAGCAGGATCAGCGCAGTAATGATTCGTTGTTTAAGCATTAAACCCGGGCTCCAGCTTCGATCTGTTCGCTCGTTTTACCGAAACGACGTTGACGCGAAGCGTAATCAGCCAGCGCATTGCGCATGGCATCGTGTTTGAAGTCCGGCCAGAACAGGTCGGAGAAGTACAACTCGGCATAAGCCAGTTGCCACAGCAAGAAGTTGCTGATGCGATGCTCGCCGCCAGTACGAATGCACAGATCAGGCAACGGCAGGTCGCCAGTTGCCAGACAGGTTTGCAGCAGATCCGGGGTGATGTCTTCCGGACGCAGGTGCCCGGCCTGGACTTCACGCGCCAGACGCTGAGCAGCCTGCGCAATATCCCACTGACCGCCATAATTGGCAGCGATCTGCAGGATGAAACGGTTGGCACCCGCCGTCATCGCTTCAGCTTCACGCATTGCTGCCTGAAGTTCCGGATGAAAGCGCGAACGATCGCCGATGATGCGCAGGCTTATGTTGTTGTCGTTGAGGCGCTTGGCCTCACGACGCAACGCCTTGAAAAACAGATCCATCAAGGCACTGACTTCATCGGCCGGCCGCTGCCAGTTCTCACTGGAAAACGCGAACAGGGTCAGCACCTCGACCTTGGCCTCGGCACACACCTCGATGACGGCACGCACAGCATCCACGCCCGCTTTATGCCCGGCGACACCCGGCATAAAGCGTTTTTTCGCCCAGCGATTATTGCCATCCATGATGATCGCGACATGGCGCGGCACCGCGGACGGCGCAGTCTGCTTGGTCTTGTCCATTTAAAGCTCGACCCTTATACGGCCATCAGGTCTTTTTCTTTCTCGTCCGTGGCCTTGGTGATCTGGGCCTCGGCATCTTTGGTCAGCTTGTCGATATCAGCGACAGCACGACGCTCTTCGTCTTCGCTGATTTCCTTGTCCTTGACCAGCTTCTTCAGATCGCCCAGCGCATCGCGACGAATGTTGCGCACCGCAACACGGGCGTCTTCCGCTGCGCTACGCGCCTGCTTGGTGAAACCTTTGCGGGTTTCTTCGGTGAGGGCAGGCATCGGGATCAACAGCAACTCGCCAAGGTTGGTCGGATTGAGGTTCAGACCAGCGCTCTGGATCGCTTTATCGACGGCAGCGAGCATATTGCGCTCGAAGGCCACGACTTGAAGAGTACGCGAGTCTTTCACGGTGACGTTGGCGACGCCGCTCAGCGGGGTATCAGTGCCGTAGTAAGGCACCATCACGCTACCCAGAATGCTTGGGTGAGCCTTGCCGGTACGAATCTGACCGAAAGCGTGGGCCAGAGAGTCCAGGGATTTCTGCATGCGCTCTTGAGCGTCTTTCTTGATTTCGTTGATCATTGTTGACCTTCCTCGATCAGGGTGCCTTCAGCGCCGCCGTGTACGATGTTCAGCAGAGCGCCGGGCTTGTTCATGTTGAATACGCGCAGCGGCATCTTGTGGTCGCGGCACAGGCAAATAGCTGTCAGATCCATTACACCCAGCTTGCGATCCAGCACTTCATCATAAGTCAGATGATCGAACTTCTCGGCATGCGGGTCTTTGAACGGGTCAGCGGTATAGACGCCATCGACCTTGGTCGCTTTGAGCACGACATCGGCATCGATTTCGATTGCACGCAGGCAGGCTGCCGAATCCGTGGTGAAGAACGGATTACCGGTACCGGCCGCGAAAATCACCACGTCCTTGGAGTTCAGGTGGCGCATGGCTTTGCGGCGATCATAATGATCGGTCACGCCAACCATGGAAATGGCCGACATCACGATGGCCGAAATATTGGCACGTTCCAGCGCGTCGCGCATGGCCAGGGCGTTCATCACAGTGGCCAGCATGCCCATGTGGTCGCCTGTCACCCGATCCATACCGGCTTTGCTCAATGCTTCACCGCGGAACAGGTTGCCGCCACCGATCACCAGACCGACCTGCACGCCGATGCCAACCAGTTGGCCGACTTCCAGCGCCATGCGATCGAGAACTTTCGGATCGATCCCGAACTCTTCCGAGCCCATCAGGGCCTCGCCGCTAAGCTTGAGTAGAATGCGTTTATAGCGAGCCTGATAACCACTGCCCTGCTGAGCCATTGCGAATCTCTCCTGCGGCGTATTTAAAAATTCTTTGCGAGCTGTTTACAGCTGGCGTTCACTCTAGCTTGGCGCTGCTTCAGCGCCATCGGAACATGGCTTTGTAAGTCAGTTCCAAGTGGAAACCAATTAAAAATTGGCAACCCCATCTGAAAAGAGGCTGCGCGCGTAAGCGGGCAGCCTCTTTCGGGCGACAGTTGGAAAACCGTCTTATTGCTTGGCGGCAGCCAGCTGGGCAGCAACTTCTTCAGCGAAGTTGTCGACCGGCTTCTCAATGCCTTCGCCTACTTTGTAGTAAGTGAAGGAAACGATTTCTGCGCCGCCTTTCTTGGCCAGCTCGCCAACCTTGATTTCAGGGTTCTTGACGAACGCCTGCTCAACCAGGCTTGCTTCTGCCAGGAACTTGCTGATACGGCCTTTGACCATATTCTCAACAATGTTTTCCGGCTTGCCTTTGATTTTCTCTTCGTTCAGCTGCAGGAACACAGCTTTTTCACGCTCGATCGCTTCAGCCGAAACCTGCGAAGGCAGCAGGAACTCAGGGTTGCTTGCAGCTACGTGCATCGCGATGTCTTTGGCCAGCTCGACGTCACCGCCTTTCAGAGCCACAACCACACCGATCTTGTTGCCGTGCAGGTACGAACCTACAACGTCACCTTCGATACGGGTCAGACGACGGATGTTGACGTTTTCGCCTACTTTGGCAACCAGTGCTTCGCGAGCGGCTTCTTGAGCAGCGATCAGCGGAGCAGCTTCGGTCAGTTTGTCAGCGAACGCTTTTTCAACGCTGGCAGCAACAAAGTTTTTGAAGTCGTCTTGCAGAGCCAGGAAGTCGGTCTGCGAGTTCACTTCCAGGATAACGGCAGCTTTACCGTCGTCCTTGATAGCGATTGCGCCTTCAGCGGCAACGTTGCCAGCTTTTTTCGCAGCTTTGATCGCGCCCGAAGCACGCATGTCATCAATGGCTTTTTCGATGTCGCCGTCAGCCTTTTCCAGGGCTTTCTTGCAATCCATCATGCCTTCGCCGGTACGCTCGCGCAGTTCTTTAACCAACGCTGCAGTAATTGCTGCCATTTTCAAATTCCTCTTGGATAGGTTTTCAACCATTCCACCCGATCGAACGGGCGTTCAATTCTTCCCGAACCACCCTTGTTAGCTGCCGCACATTACAAATAGTGCCGCGGGCGCCGACAAATGGTTTTCGAGGTGGCAAAAAGGGGGCCAAGCCCCCTTTTTGCTTACTGAGTCAACGCCAGGGCGTCAATTACTCAGCTGCAGCCTGAGTTTCTTCAGCTGCGAATTCTACAGTGCCGCCGGAAACATTGTTGCGACCGCGGATCACTGCGTCAGCCATCGAACCCATGTACAGCTGGATAGCGCGGATTGCGTCATCGTTGCCTGGGATGATGTAGTCAACGCCTTCCGGGCTGCTGTTGGTATCGACAACGCCGATTACCGGGATGCCCAGCTTGTTGGCTTCGGTGATCGCGATGCGCTCGTGGTCAACGTCGATCACGAACAGTGCGTCTGGCAGACCGCCCATGTCCTTGATGCCGCCCAGCGAACGATCCAGCTTCTCAAGATCACGGGAGCGCATCAGCGCTTCTTTCTTGGTCAGCTTGGCGAAAGTACCGTCTTCGGCTTGAACTTCAAGGTCACGCAGACGCTTGATGGAAGCACGAATGGTTTTGAAGTTGGTCAGCATGCCGCCCAACCAGCGGTGATCGACGTACGGCGAACCGCAACGTGCTGCTTCTTCAGCAACGATCTTGCCAGCGGAACGCTTGGTGCCGACGAACAGAATCTTGTTTTTGCCCTGGGCCAGACGCTCTACGAAAGTCAGAGCTTCGTTGAACATTGGCAGGGTTTTTTCAAGGTTGATGATGTGAATCTTGTTACGCGCGCCGAAAATGTACTTACCCATTTTCGGATTCCAGTAACGGGTTTGGTGACCGAAGTGCACACCGGCCTTCAGCATATCGCGCATATTGACTTGGGACATGATAGTTCCTTAATAAGTCGGGTTTGGCCTCCACGTATCCCAATGACCAACCAGTGGCATAAAGCCAAAAGCACCCAGGTCATCGTGTCGACACGTGTGTGGATTTAAGCTTCTCGGGGTATCCCCGGAAAGCGGCGCATTTTATACCACAGGGTGCGCAGAAACGGAACACGAAATCTGTATTCGCACCAAGGACATGGGCGCAGCCCCCTTGGAATCGGCTTCAGGGGCACCATTGTATAGAGAGAAGCGATGCACGCAGGCGCTGAATTGCGCCGCGCGTCTGTTAGAATCGCGTTTTTCAGGGTCGCAAAACGAACACTGCCACCCCATTCGTACCAGCAAGCGCCGCCGAGCGCAGAGAGAGCCTGTATGACCGTCAACCTCAAAACTCCCGAGGACATCGCTGGCATGCGTGTCGCCGGCAAACTGGCCGCCGATGTGCTGGAAATGATTGCCGAACACGTAAAACCGGGCATCACCACCGATGAGCTGAACCAGATCTGCCACGACTACATCGTCAACGTGCAGCAGGCCATCCCTGCCCCGCTGAATTACAAGGGCTACCCGAAGTCGATCTGCACCTCGATCAACCACGTGGTCTGCCACGGCATTCCGAACGACAAGCCGCTGAAAAACGGCGACACCCTGAACATCGATGTAACCGTAATCAAGGACGGCTACCACGGCGACACCAGCCGCATGTTCCACGTCGGCGAAGTACCGGTCTGGGCCGAGCGCCTGTCACAGATCACTCAGGAATGCATGTACAAGGCGATCGAAATCGTCAAACCCGGCTGCCGCCTCGGCGACATCGGCGAAGTGATCCAGAAGCACGCTGAAAAGAACGGCTTCTCGGTGGTTCGCGAGTTCTGTGGGCATGGCATCGGCAAGGTTTTCCACGAAGAGCCGCAGATTCTGCACTACGGCCGCGCCGGCACCGGCATGGAACTGAAAGCCGGCATGACCTTCACCATCGAGCCGATGATCAACCAGGGCAAGGCCGACACCAAAGTATTGGGTGACGGCTGGACCGCAATCACCAAGGACCGCAAGCTGTCGGCGCAGTGGGAACATACCCTGCTGGTCACCGACACCGGCTACGAGATCTTCACCCTGCGCGCCGACGATACCATCCCGCGCATCTCGGCCTGATCCACACACCGCTCCCAGCCTTATAAAAGGAAAGCCAATCGATGCCGCAGGTGGATCCCGAACTCTTCGACCGCGGCCAGTTCCAGGCTGAACTGGCCCTGAAAGCGAGTCCTATCGCGGCGTTCAAGAAGGCGATCCGCCAGGCTCGCGAGGTACTCGACACGCGTTTTCGCAATGGCCGCGACATTCGCCGCCTGATCGAAGACCGCGCCTGGTTCGTCGACAACATCCTGCAAAAGGCCTGGGACCAGTTCAACTGGAGCGAAGACGCCGACATCGCGCTGGTCGCGGTCGGCGGCTATGGTCGCGGTGAGCTGCACCCTTATTCCGATATCGATCTGCTGATCCTGCTGGACAGCGCCGATCACGAAGTCTTTCGTGACTCCATCGAGCGTTTTCTGACGCTGCTGTGGGACATTGGCCTGGAAGTCGGTCAGAGCGTGCGCTCGGTCGATGAATGCGCCGAAGAAGCCCGCGCCGATCTGACCGTGGTTACCAACCTGATGGAAAGCCGCACCATTTGCGGCCCCGAGCGCCTGCGCCAGCGCATGCTCGATGTCACCAGCACCGCCCACATGTGGCCGGCCAAGGAGTTTTTCCTGGCCAAGCGCGCCGAGCAAAAAGCCCGCCACCACAAATACAACGACACTGAATACAACCTGGAACCCAACGTCAAAGGCTCGCCGGGCGGACTGCGGGATATTCAGACGATTCTCTGGGTTGCGCGTCGCCAATACGGCACGCTCAACCTGCGCGCCCTCGCCGGTGAAGGCTTCTTGGTCGAGAGCGAAAACGCCCTGCTCGCCTCCTCTCAGGAATTTCTCTGGAAAGTGCGCTATGCGCTGCACATGCTGGCAGGTCGCTCGGAAGACCGCTTGCTGTTCGATCATCAGCGCACCATTGCCGGTTTGCTCGGTTTTGAAGGTGACGACGCGAAACAAGCGGTCGAAAACTTCATGCAGCAATACTTTCGCGTGGTGATGAGCATCGCCCAGCTCAGCGACCTGATCATTCAGCATTTCGAGGAAGTCATCCTCGCGCCGGAAGACGAAGCCCCGCCACAGCCGATCAACTCGCGCTTCCAGCTGCACGATGGCTACATCGAAGCGCGAAACGACAATGTGTTCTGCCGCACACCGTTCGCCATGCTCGAAATCTTCGTGCTGATGGCCCAGCAGCCGGAAATCAAAGGTGTGCGCGCCGATACCATTCGCCTGCTGCGCGAGAACCGTCATCTGATCGACGACACTTTCCGCAACGATATTCGCAACACCAGCCTGTTCATCGAGCTGTTCAAGTGCAAGATCGGCATCCATCGCAACCTGCGCCGGATGAACCGTTACGGCATTCTCGGGCGTTATCTGCCGGAGTTCGGCTTTATCGTCGGGCAGATGCAGCACGACCTGTTCCACATTTATACCGTCGACGCGCACACGCTGAACCTGATCAAGCACCTGCGCAAATTGCAGTACACGCAAGTGTCGGAAAAATTTCCGTTGGCCGCCAAACTCATGGCCAAACTGCCCAAGCCCGAACTGATCTACATGGCCGGTCTGTACCACGACATCGGCAAGGGGCGACACGGCGACCACTCGGAGATCGGCGCGGTCGATGCCGAAGCGTTCTGCCAGCGCCATCAGTTGCCGGTGTGGGACAGTCGCCTGATCGTCTGGCTGGTGCAGAACCACTTGGTGATGTCGACCACCGCCCAGCGCAAGGACTTGTCCGATCCGCAGGTGATTCACGATTTTGCCCTGGCGGTCGGCGATGAAACCCGTCTCGACTACCTCTACGTGCTGACCGTGGCCGACATCAACGCGACCAACCCGACGCTGTGGAACTCGTGGCGCGCCAGCCTGTTGCGTCAGCTCTACACCGAAACCAAACGCGCCCTGCGTCGTGGTCTGGAAAACCCGGTGGATCGCGAAGAGCAGATCCGCCAGACCCAAAGCGCGGCCCTGGATATTCTGGTGCGAGGCGGCACCGATCCGGACGACGTCGAGCAGTTATGGGCGCAGTTGGGTGATGACTATTTCCTGCGCCACACCGCTGGCGATGTGGCCTGGCACAGCGACGCGATCCTGCAGCAGCCCGTCGATGGCGGGCCGCTGGTACTGATCAAGGAAACCACTCAGCGCGAGTTCGAGGGCGGCACGCAGATCTTCATTTATGCACCGGATCAGCATGACTTCTTCGCCGTGACCGTGGCCGCGATGGATCAGCTCAACCTGAACATTCACGACGCCCGGGTCATCACGTCGAGCAGCCAGTTCACCCTCGACACCTACATCGTGCTCGACAACGAAGGCGAATCCATCGGCGACAACCCGGCGCGGGTCAAGCAGATCCGCGAAGGCCTGACCGAAGCCCTGCGCAACCCGGATGACTACCCGACGATCATTCAGCGCCGGGTGCCGCGCCAGCTCAAGCATTTCGCCTTTGCGCCGCAAGTGACGATCCACAACGACGCGCAACGCCCGGTGACGGTGCTGGAATTGACCGCACCTGATCGCCCGGGACTGCTGGCGCGGATCGGCGGAATTTTCCTTGAATTCGACCTGTCGCTGCAGAACGCCAAGATTGCGACACTGGGCGAGCGAGTGGAAGACGTGTTCTTCATCACCGATGCGCACAATCAGCCGCTGTCCGACCCGCTGCTGTGCAGCCGCTTGCAGGATGCGATCGTTGAGCAGTTGAGCGTCAATCAGGAACCCGATATCAAGCTTTCGCGTATCAGTATTTGAATTGAAGTAACCATTACTCCTGTGGGAAGGAAGACTCCGATACCAGCCTGTTCAACAAACCCCTTGTAGGAGTGAGCCTGCTCGCGATAGCGGTTCATCAGCTGCATAGATATTGAATGAGTCTTCCTCATCGCGAGCAGGCTCACTCCTACAGGTTTTGTGGATGGCGGGTATTGAGGCAATCCCTCCCACATTCAACGAGGCCCCCATGAACAACGCTCTGAACCAGCTCCAGCCTTACCCGTTCGAAAAGCTCCGCGCCCTGCTCGGCACCGTGACCCCGAACCCGGACAAACGCCCGATCGCCCTGTCGATCGGCGAGCCGAAACATCGCTCGCCGAGCTTTGTCGCCGAAGCGCTGGCGAACAACCTGGATCAGATGGCGGTCTACCCGACCACTCTCGGCATCCCGGCCCTGCGCGAAGCAATCGCCGGCTGGTGCGAGCGTCGCTTTGGCGTGCCAAGCGGCTGGATCGATCCGGCGCGTAACGTACTGCCGGTCAACGGCACCCGCGAAGCGCTGTTCGCCTTCACCCAGACCGTAGTCAATCGCGGTGATGACGCTCTGGTAGTCAGCCCGAACCCGTTCTATCAGATCTACGAAGGTGCGGCGTTCCTCGCCGGGGCCAAACCGCACTATCTGCCGTGCCTTGACGAGAACGGCTTCAACCCGGATTTCGATGCGGTGTCGCCAGACATCTGGAAGCGCTGCCAGATCCTTTTTCTGTGCTCTCCAGGCAACCCGACCGGCGCGCTGATCCCGGTCGATGTATTAAAGAAACTGATCGCCCTGGCTGACGAATACGACTTCGTGATCGCCGCCGACGAGTGCTACAGCGAACTGTATTTCGAAGAACAGACCCCGCCGCCGGGCCTGCTGACGGCCTGCGTTGAGTTGGGCCGCAAGGATTTCAAACGCTGCGTGGTGTTCCATAGCCTGTCCAAACGCTCCAACCTGCCGGGCCTGCGTTCCGGTTTCGTTGCCGGCGACGCCGATATCCTCAAGGGCTTCCTGCTGTATCGCACCTACCATGGCTGCGCGATGCCGGTACAAACCCAATTGGCCTCTGTTGCCGCCTGGAACGATGAAGTCCACGTTCGCGCCAACCGCGCGCTGTACCGCGAGAAATTCGACGCCGTGCTGGCAATCCTCAGTCCGGTGATGGACGTCCAGCGTCCGGATGGCAGCTTCTACCTGTGGCCGAACGTGCAGGATGACGATGCTGCGTTCTGCCGCGATCTGTTCGAACAGGAACACGTGACCGTAGTCCCGGGTTCTTACCTGTCCCGCGATGTCGATGGGGTCAACCCGGGCGCAGGTCGCGTGCGCATGGCGCTGGTTGCGCCGCTGGCAGAATGTGTCGAGGCTGCGGAACGTATTCGCGACTTCATCAAGCGTCGCTAACAAGCGTTTATATATTTCCGCACGACGCAATGTCGTGCGGAAACAAACACTACGCAACACATCAACTCTTCTTTCATCTTCCTATCTCCCCCATCGATACTTACTCTGTCCGCTCAAGCTGAACCTGGTTGTTTAAATATCAAATCCCATTAATAAACCAAACAGCAAATCATCAACTACGGAAAGTAATTCATGGATGATATAAAAGATTGTCTTGTTAAAGCACCGCAAGACATTAATGTGTCCTACCAAGCGGCCATCAACGAGAACTCCGCCAATCGCGGTACGTCCGGCGGTCGTCAGAAAAGAGCCGCGATCAAGCACCGCAAACTCTGGGCACCCGGCCGAACCCTGCGCGTTCGCGTGCTAGCGGGTGACGCAGCCTACAAGCAAGCCATCCGCGCGGCGGCAGCAACATGGACAGCGTTTATCAATCTGAACTTCGACTTTGTTGATGAAGGCGATGCCGAGATTCGCATATCCGATGACAACGGCGACTACTGGTCGTTGATCGGTACTGACGCATTGACCCAAGATGATCAAAGCGAAGCAACCATGAATCTTTCGCCTGATCACAACTTGTCGCCCAAGTTCTTCATGGCCAATGCCTTGCATGAGTTTGGTCACGTACTGGGTGCCGAACATGAACATCTGCACCCACAAATGACCATTCCCTGGGACAAGCAAGCCGTCTACGAGCACTTTGGCGCAGAAGATGATGATGATGATCTGGCTCGCAGCAACATCGACGAGCGCTATTTCAATCTTCTCGATGCCAGTGAAGTCGACAACTCGACTTACGACCCGAAGTCCATCATGCACTACGCCATCCGCCAGAGCTGGACCCAGGGTGACTTCCAGATTCAGCTGAATCTGCAGCTCAGCGACAAAGACAAGGCTTTCATGGCCGCCGCTTATCCACACCCCGATGCCTGACAGGACGTCAGGCTTCATCAAAACCACCTACCTCATGCATTACTTAAAAAGGACTTCAAGAATGCCAGACTGCAAAATCTGCACGACACTGCCGCCGAAAAGCCAAAGTCTTTCCTATCAGGCCGCGCTTGCCGAGAACCCTGCCAACGTCAGCAGGCAGGGTATTTCCTTACTGGGCGTGGCCCTTGATGGAAAGGTATGGAAAGCGTTCAGGACGCTTAGCGTCACGTTTCTCGATAACCTGACGAACGAAGAGCAAACGCAGTATCGGGAAGTCATTCGGGAATGGGGTAACCATATCAACCTGGATATCGTGTTCACGAGCGAGCGCGATGCCGACATTCGCATCAAGACCAAAACCAGTGACAACAGCTCTGCCGTTGGCACAGACGCACTCACCGTCGATGTGCAGAATCCAACGATGTACATTGCCGAAAAGCCAGGCAGCAGCAGATTCAGAACGGTATTACTGCACGAGTTCGGCCACGCCCTGGGCTTCGAACACGAGCATTTGCACCCGTACGCCAACATCCCCTGGAACAAGCAAAAGGTTTACGACCACTTCACTCGACTCGGCATGAGCAGAGCCGCCATTGACGAAAACTTCTTCACCAAGATCAATCAAAAGATGTCTGTGACCGCTTATGATCCAAAGTCGATCATGCACTATCCGATAGAAAAAACCTTCACCGACGGAGTATTTGAGGTCACTGAAAACACCGAACTAAGTAGATTGGATATACACATGGCGCGAACCGTTTATCCCCGATAAAACCCGCAATCCGATCAACACCCATGCGGGACTACTTCAACGTTCCCAGATTGGCCTCACTCAAATCAAGCTCACCTAATACCTCGCGCAATACGTCATCACCGATCTGGTGATGACGGCTGAGGCTGTAGAGTTCCAGACGTTGCGCGCGCAGTGCCTTGAGGCGTAAACGACGCTCGAGCAGATCCATCTGAAACGCCAGGGCCTGTGCTTCGGCCGAGTCGTTGAAGACATCGAGCTGATGGCGGTACTCGGACATGATCCGCGCCTTGAGTTCTGCCGCGAGTGCGGCCTGCGCTGCATCCTGCGGGCCGACCTCCTCGGTTTCCAGCGCATGAATCGCTGCCTCGGCGGTCTTGCGCCAGGCGTCGCGCACTTCCTGGCGCCGCTTGTCGTCCGGGCTTTTCTCAATGCCGCGCAAAAGCAACGGCAAGGCGATGCAGGCGCAGATCAGCGACAGCAGAATCACCCCGGCAGCGATGAAGATCAGCAGATCACGCTCGGGAAACGCCTCCGAGCCCATCAACATCGGCACCGACATCACACCCGCCAGCGTCACCGCACCGCGCACGCCGCCGACCGTCAACAGCCAGCAGGAGCGCGCTGTCGGCACCTGAGTCAGCTCGTTCTTGCCACGCAAACGCCGCAGCAGCACCGACAAGCGCCAGATGCTCTGTACCCAGATGAACCGCAGCAGGACCAATGCAAGAAAGATCGCCACCACGTCGAGACAGCGATAGAACAGGGTCGGCCATAACGTCGGCTCGTGACTGACCACCGCTTTGATGATGTCCGGCAATTGCAGGCCCAGCAGCAGAAAGATCAATCCGTTGAAAGCAAATTCCAGAAGCGACCAGACACTGCGGTTGAGCAGGCGGGTGCTCGTCTGCCGTGGCAGCAGATCGAGCCAGCTCTGCATCATCCCCGCCGCCACCGCCGAAAGGATACCCGAGGCACCCAGTCGCTCGGCCAGTACATACGCGGCGAACGGCAGCAGCAACATGAACACCACGTGGGTGGCCGGATCGTCCCAGCCCCGGGCAATCATCCACGCGCGCAAGCGCCCGACCAGCCAGCTCAGTGCCACGCCGACTGCCAGCCCGCCGACTGCCACCAGCACAAACGTCAGGCTGGCATTGGCCAACGAGAACGCCCCGGTGATCGCCGCGGCCAGCGCGAATTTGAACGTTACCAGGCCCGAGGCGTCGTTCATCAACGCTTCGCCCTGCAAGATATGCATGAGCGGCGTCGGCAAGCGATTCTGTGAAATCGCCGAGACCGCCACCGCGTCGGTCGGCGACAGCACAGCGGCGAGTGCGAAGGCCACCGCCAGCGGAATGCTCGGCATCAACCAATGAATGAAGTAGCCGGCACCGACCACGGTGAACAGCACCAGACCCACCGCCAGCGTCAGAATCGGCCCGCGCAGATGCCAGAACTCGCGTTTGGGCATGCGCCAGCCATCGGAAAACAGCAGCGGTGGCAGGAACAGAAACAGGAACAGTTCGGGATCAAGGGCCACATGCAGACCGAGGGTCGGCCAGGCGAGCAAAGCGCCGGCGGCGATCTGCACCAGTGGCAGTGGCAACGGGATGACCCGTCCGACCAGACGCGAGACGCTGACCAGCATCAGCAGGATCAGGACGGTGTAAGCGGTTTGCATAAAGCGGAAATCTCAGACAATCGACAGCGTTGAACTGCCATATTAGCCGTTTAGCATGCGTCTGACCCTTGCACCTATGTCGCAGCTGCTGGAACGCAGTCCCCTTGTGGGAGCGAGCCTGCTCGCGAATGCGGTGCGTCATTCAACAGAGATATTGCCTGACACGGCCCCTTCGCGAGCAGGCTCGCTCCCACAGGTTTTGCAGCGTTACGACAACCGTGGCCGACGAAACCGTTTGGTCATGGCATAATCCGACACCATTTTTCTCCAGCACCTGTAAAGGGGGCAATTCCTTGACCGTTTCAAGTAAAACGTTGCACCTTTTCGGCATCAAAGCCTGCGACACCATGAAAAAGGCGCGCACCTGGCTTGATGAGCACGCTGTCAGCTACGACTTTCACGATTACAAAACCGCCGGCATCGACCGTGAACACCTGACCCAATGGTGTGACGAGCATGGCTGGCAAACGGTGTTGAACCGCGCAGGCACGACCTTTCGCAAACTCGACGACGAACGCAAAGCCGATCTCGACCAATCGAAAGCCATCGAACTGATGCTCGCTCAACCCTCGATGATCAAGCGCCCGGTGCTCGATCTCGGTGACCGAACCCTGATTGGCTTCAAGCCAGATATCTACGCGGCCGCTCTGAAGTAAGCAGCCCGTCACTCTTTGTAGAGGTGTATTTACATGTCCAATTCCCTGTTCAGCATCGCCTTTGGTGTCGGCACTCAGAACCGTCAAGGCGCGTGGCTGGAAGTGTTCTACGCACAGCCACTGCTCAACCCATCGGCCGAGCTGGTCGCGGCGGTTGCGCCGATCCTCGGTTACACCGAAGGCAACCAGGCCATCACCTTCACCACCGCTCAGGCTGCGCAACTGGCCGAAGCCGTGAAAGGCATCGATGCCGTGCAAGGCAAGCTGCTGACCCGTCTGGCTGAAAGCCACAAGCCGCTGGTCGCCACCCTGCTGGCCGAAGACGCACAGCTGACCTCGACACCTGAGGCCTACCTCAAGCTGCACCTGCTGTCGCACCGTCTGGTCAAGCCACACGGCGTGAGCCTGGCCGGGATCTTCCCGCTGCTGCCGAACGTCGCGTGGACCAGCCAGGGTGCAATCGACCTGAGCGAACTGGCGGAAATGCAACTGGAAGCCCGTCTGCGTGGCGAGCTGCTGGAAGTGTTCTCGGTGGACAAGTTCCCGAAAATGACCGACTACGTGGTTCCGGCCGGCGTGCGTATCGCTGACGCCGCGCGTCTGCGTCTGGGCGCTTACGTCGGTGAAGGCACCACCGTGATGCACGAAGGTTTCATCAACTTCAACGCCGGCACCGAAGGCCCGGGCATGATCGAAGGCCGCGTATCGGCTGGCGTGTTCGTCGGCAAGGGTTCCGATCTGGGCGGCGGTTGCTCGACCATGGGCACCCTGTCGGGCGGCGGCAACATCGTGATCAAGGTCGGCGAAGGCTGCCTGATCGGCGCCAACGCCGGTATCGGTATTCCGTTGGGCGACCGCAACACTGTTGAGTCGGGCCTGTACGTGACCGCCGGCACCAAGGTTGCGCTGCTCGACGAAAACAACAACCTGGTTAAAGTTGTGAAGGCGCGTGAACTGGCCGGTCAGACTGATCTGCTGTTCCGTCGCAATTCGGAAACCGGTGCTGTGGAATGCAAGACCCACAAATCGGCGATCGAGCTGAATGAAGCGCTGCACGCTCACAACTAAGTGCTTGGATAATCCATTGTAGGAGTGAGCCTGCTCGCGATGCCTTTAGCGCCCTCACGGACGCCATCGCGAGCAGGCTCACTCCTACAGGATTTGGCGTACATCCCGCCCCTCTTCACCAGGGCTAAAGACCGTGATGATTCCCTCCCCGTGGCGTGCCGATTTTCCGGCCATCGCCGCGCTGCAACGGCAAGACCAGACCTATCTGGACAACGCCGCCACCACGCAAAAACCCCAAGCCCTGCTCGACGCACTGACGCATTACTACGCCAACGGCGCAGCCAATGTGCACCGTGCGCAACACCTGCCCGGCGCTCACGCGACGCAGGCGTTCGAAGACAGTCGACTCAAGGTTGCCCAGTGGCTGAATGCCGGTGACAGCGGGCAGATCATCTTTACCCACGGCGCCACCAGTGCGCTGAACCTCCTGGCTTATGGCCTGGAACATCTTTTCCACCCGGGCGATGAAATTGTCATCAGCGCCCTGGAGCATCACGCCAACCTGCTGCCGTGGCAGCAACTGGCGCAACGGCGCAATCTGAAGCTGGTGATTCTGCCGCTGGATGCCGACGGTCTGATCGACCTTGCTGCCGCTGTGCACCTCATCGGCCCGCGCACGCGATTGCTGGCGGTCAGCCAGTTGTCCAACGTGCTGGGTTCGTGGCAGCCATTGCCGGCCTTGCTGGGCATGGCCAAGGCGCAGAACGCGCTGACCGTGGTCGATGGCGCGCAAGGCGTTGTCCATGGTCGGCATGACGTGCAGGCGCTGGGTTGCGACTTCTATGTGTTTTCCAGCCACAAGCTCTATGGCCCCGATGGCCTCGGCGTGCTGTTCGGGCGCAACGCTGCGCTTGAGCAGTTGAAGCCTTGGCAGTTCGGCGGCGAAATGGTGCTGGAAGCCAACTATCACGACGCGCGTTTCCGCCCTGCTCCGCTGGGTTTTGAAGCGGGTACGCCGCCGATTGCCAGCGTGATCGGCCTCGGTGCGACGCTGGATTATCTGGCCGGGCTCGATCAGGACGCAGTGTCGGCCCACGAAGCCGCGCTGCATGACTATTTGCTGCGTGGACTCGCGGCGCGTAACGGCATTCGCTTGCTCGGCAAGCCGCAACTGGCGCTGGCGAGTTTTGTCGTCGAGGGTGTGCATAACGCGGATCTGGCGCATTTGCTGACCGAGCAAGGCATTGCCGTGCGCGCCGGACATCATTGCGCGATGCCGCTGTTGAAAAGCTTCGAGCTGGCCGGGGCGATTCGCGTGTCGCTGGCGTTGTACAACGATTCGGAGGATCTGGAGCGTTTCTTTGAAGCCCTGGATCAGGCGCTGGAGTTGTTGCGATGAGCCTGCCGGTCGAGGCAGCTGAAGCGCTGCAGACTTTTCAGAATGCAGCGGGCTGGGAACAGCGGGCGCGGTTGTTGATGCAGATTGGTGATCGATTGCCGGCGCTGGATGACGCGCAAAAGTGCGACGCAAACCGGGTGCATGGCTGTGAGAGTCAGGTGTGGCTGGTCGGGGCGTTGCGCGATGGTCACTGGCAGTTCGCGGCGAGTAGCGATGCACGGATGATTCGCGGGTTGGTGGCGTTGTTGCTGTTGCGGGTCAACGGCTTGTCGGCCGCTGAATTGCAGCAGGTTGATCTGTCGGACTGGTTCAATCAGCTAGGCCTTTCGCGGCAGCTATCTCCATCGCGCAGCAATGGCCTTAACGCCGTGCTCCAGCGGATGAATGAGTTGGCTCGCTGACTGATCGTTCCCACGCTCTGCGTGGGAATGCCTCAACGGACGCTCCGCGTTCGGCTCTGGATGGGACGCGGAGCGTCCCGGGCTGCGTTCCCACGCGGAGCGTGGGAACGATCAACCGGTCAGGCGTCAGATTTGACCCGCTCTGCCGGGCGCCGAACGCCCGCGACAATCTTGTCCACAGCCTTGGTCGCCGCGACCATCCCAAACGTCGCAGTCACCATCATCACCGCACCAAACCCACCCGCGCAGTCCAGTTTCACGCCATCGCCGACGAAACTCTTCTGCAAACAAATGCTGCCATCCGGCTTCGGATAGCGCAGTTGCTCCGTGGAAAACACGCACGGCACGCTGTAATGGCGGGTCACGGTGCGCGAAAAGCCATAATCGCGACGCAACGTCGAACGCACTTTCGAGGCCAGCGGGTCATTGAACGTGCGGTTGAGATCGCACACCTGAATCAGCGTCGGATCAATCTGCCCACCGGCGCCGCCGGTGGTGATGATCTGGATCTTGCGGCGCTTGCACCAGGCGATCAGCGCAGCCTTGGCGTTGACCGCGTCAATGCAGTCAATCACGCAGTCGATGTTCGCCGTGATGTATTCAGCCATGGTCTCGCGGGTGACGAAATCCGCCACCGCGTGCACGGTGCAATCCGGGTTGATCCCGCGCAGACGCTCGGCCATGACCTCGACCTTGGGTTTGCCGACGGTGCTGTCCAGCGCGTGCAACTGACGGTTGGCGTTGCTGACGCAGACGTCATCGAGGTCGAACAGCGAAATCTCGCCAACACCACAACGGGCCATGGCTTCCGCCGCCCAGGAACCGACGCCACCGACGCCGACAATCGCCACATGGGCCGCGCGCAGGCGTTCCAGGCCTTCAATGCCATACAAACGGGCGATGCCTGCAAACCGCGGATCTTCTGTACTCATGACCATTACCCCAAAAACCGGCGCGCATTATAGGGCTACGCGGCGACAAGTTCTAAACATCAGCTACAAGTGTAAGAACTTAAGTCAAAGTCGGCTGCCCAATGTCCGGCATTTCCCTGTCTGATGTACGACTTGCGAACTGCCGGTGTAGGATGCGCGCCCCTCGGGCGTCTAGCCGACCGATCCTTCGTTCCACAGCCTTTGGAACCCGAAATAGCTATGTCATCGCGTAAATTTGGACTCAACCTGGTGGTGGTTCTGGCAATCGCTGCCCTGTTCACCGGTTTCTGGGCGCTGATCAATCGCCCGGTTTCCGCGCCGAACTGGCCGGAGCAGATCTCCGGTTTCTCCTATTCGCCGTTCCAGCAAGGACAATATCCGCAGAAGGATCAGTATCCGTCTGACGAAGAAATGCGCCGCGACCTGGAGATCATGAGCAAGCTGACGGACAACATCCGCATCTACTCGGTCGACGGTTCGCTGCAAGACATCCCGAAACTGGCTGAAGAATTCGGCCTGCGCGTAACGCTGGGGATCTGGATCAGCCCCGATCAGGAACGCAACGAACGGGAAATCACCCGCGCCATCGAGCTGGCCAACACTTCGCGCAGCGTGGTTCGCGTGGTGGTCGGTAACGAAGCGATCTTCCGCAAGGAAATCACCGCGCAAGAGCTGAGCGTATTGCTCGATCGTGTGCGCGCGGCAGTGAAAGTGCCGGTGACCACCTCCGAGCAATGGCACGTCTGGGAAGAACACCCGGAGCTGGCCAAGCACGTTGACCTGATCGCTGCGCACGTTCTGCCGTACTGGGAATTTATTCCGGTCGACAAGGCTGGGCAGTTCGTTTTCGACCGTGCCCGCGACCTGAAAAAGCTCTTCCCGAAAAAACCGCTACTGCTCTCCGAGGTCGGCTGGCCGAGCAACGGTCGCATGCGCGGTGGCGCCGATGCATCGCCGGCGGATCAAGCGATTTACCTGCGTACGCTGGTCAACAAGCTCAACCGCCAAGGCTTCAACTACTTCGTGATCGAAGCGTTTGACCAGCCGTGGAAGGCCAGCGACGAAGGTTCGGTGGGCGCGTACTGGGGCGTGTTCAACGCCGCCCGCCAGCAGAAATTCAACTTCGAAGGCCCGGTGGTTGCGATTCCGCAATGGCGCGTGCTGGCCATCGGTTCGGTGGTGTTGGCGCTGTTGTCGCTGACCTTGCTGATGATCGACGGCTCGGCCCTGCGCCAGCGTGGGCGGATCTTCCTGACCTTTATCGCGTTCCTTTGCGGCTCGGTGCTGGTGTGGATCGGTTACGACTACAGCCTGCAATACAGCACGTGGTTCAGTCTGACCGTCGGGTTCCTCTTGGCGCTCGGCGCGCTCGGGGTGTTTATCGTGTTGCTGACCGAAGCGCATGAACTGGCCGAAGCGGTGTGGATTCACAAGCGCCGGCGCGAATTCCTGCCGGTCGAGGGCGACTCCAGCTATCGCCCGAAAGTCTCGATTCACGTGCCGTGCTACAACGAGCCGCCGGAGATGGTCAAACAGACCCTCGACGCCCTCGCCGCGCTGGATTATCCGGACTACGAAGTCTTGATCATCGACAACAACACCAAGGACCCGGCGGTGTGGGAACCGGTGCGCGACTACTGCGAAACCCTCGGCCCGCGCTTCAAGTTCTTCCACGTCTCGCCCCTGGCCGGTTTCAAGGGCGGCGCGCTGAACTACCTGATTCCACACACCGCCAAGGACGCCGAAGTAATCGCGGTGATCGACTCCGATTACTGCGTGCACCCGAACTGGCTCAAGCACATGGTGCCGCACTTCGCCGACCCGAAAATCGCGGTGGTGCAGTCGCCGCAGGATTATCGCGACCAGAACGAAAGCACCTTCAAGAAGCTCTGCTACGCCGAATACAAAGGCTTCTTCCACATCGGCATGGTCACCCGTAATGACCGTGACGCGATCATTCAGCACGGCACCATGACCATGACCCGTCGTTCGGTGCTGGAAGAGTTGGGTTGGGCCGACTGGTGCATCTGTGAAGACGCCGAACTCGGTCTGCGCGTGTTCGAAAAAGGCCTGTCGGCGGCGTATTACCACGACAGCTACGGCAAGGGTCTGATGCCGGATACGTTTATCGACTTCAAAAAACAGCGTTTCCGCTGGGCTTACGGTGCGATTCAGATCATCAAGCGTCACACCGGCAGCCTGCTGCGCGGCAAGGACACCGAACTGACGCGCGGCCAGCGTTACCACTTCCTCGCGGGCTGGTTGCCGTGGGTCGCGGATGGCATGAACATCTTCTTCACCGTCGGCGCGTTGTTGTGGTCGGCGGCGATGATCATCGTGCCGCAGCGGGTCGATCCGCCGCTGCTGATCTTCGCAATTCCGCCGCTGGCGCTGTTCGTGTTCAAGGTCGGCAAGATCATCTTCCTCTACCGTCGCGCCGTCGGCGTGAACCTGAAAGATGCCTTCTGCGCCGCGCTGGCCGGGCTGGCGTTGTCGCACACCATCGCCAAAGCGGTGCTGTACGGCTTCTTCACCACCAGCATTCCGTTCTTCCGCACACCGAAAAACGCCGACAACCATGGTTTCTGGGTGGCGATTTCCGAAGCGCGGGAAGAGCTGTTCATCATGCTGCTGTTGTGGGGCGCGGCGCTGGGGATCTACCTGGTCAACGGCATCCCGAGCAACGACATGCGCTTCTGGGTGGTGATGTTGCTGGTGCAGTCGCTGCCGTATCTGGCGGCGCTGATCATGGCGTTCCTGTCGTCGCTGCCGAAACCGGCCGCTGCGGCTGAGCCGGCGCCGGTCGTCTAAATCCTCATCGATGCACTAAACGGCGGCCAATGGTCGCCGTTTTGCTTTAAGATAACCGCCATTTTGCGGGGCTTGGCGGCGTTCGGCTCATTGGCCGAACCCAATTCCTGTAGGAGTGAGCCTGCTCGCGATAGCGGTGTAACAATCAATAGTTACGTTGACTGACACACCGCTATCGCGAGCAGGCTCACTCCTACAGTTAGTCCGCGCCCACATTCATGATCTTCGGAGTTTTCCATGACGGCCCACGCCGACCTTTCGCCGACCCTCCAACTCGCCATCGACCTGATCCGCCGTCCGTCCGTGACGCCGGTCGACGCCGATTGCCAGAAGCAGATGATGCAGCGCCTGGGCGATGCCGGTTTCAATCTCGAGCCGATGCGCATCGAAGATGTGGATAACTTCTGGGCGACCCACGGCACCAACGACGGCCCGGTGCTGTGCTTTGCCGGCCACACCGACGTAGTGCCGACCGGCCCGGTTACCGCGTGGCAGATCGACCCGTTCAACGCCGTGATCGATGAACACGGCATGCTCTGCGGCCGTGGCGCGGCAGACATGAAAGGCAGCCTGGCGTCGATGACCGTTGCCGCCGAGCGCTTTGTCGCCGACTATCCGAACCACAAAGGCAAGGTCGCGTTCCTGATTACCAGCGACGAAGAAGGCCCGGCGCACCACGGCACCAAAGCCGTAGTCGAGCGTCTGGCCGCGCGCAACGAGCGTCTGGACTGGTGCATCGTCGGCGAACCGTCGAGCACCACGCTGGTTGGCGACGTGGTCAAAAACGGTCGTCGCGGCTCGCTGGGCGCCAAGCTCACCGTCAAAGGCATTCAGGGCCACGTCGCTTACCCGCATCTGGCGAAGAACCCGATCCACCTCGCCGCTCCGGCACTGGCCGAACTGGCCGCCGAGCATTGGGATCACGGCAACGATTTCTTTCCGCCGACCAGTTTCCAGATTTCCAACGTCAACTCCGGCACCGGCGCGACCAACGTGATTCCCGGCGATCTGGTGGCGGTGTTCAACTTCCGTTTCTCCACCGAATCGACCGTCGAAGGCCTGCAGAAACGTGTTGCCGATATTCTCGACAAACACGATCTGGACTGGCACATCGACTGGGCGCTGTCCGGCCTGCCGTTCCTCACCGAACCGGGCGCACTGCTCGACGCGGTGTCGGCGAGCATCAAGGACATCACCGGTCGCGAGACCAAGGCGTCCACCAGCGGTGGCACGTCCGATGGCCGCTTCATCGCGACCATGGGCACGCAAGTGGTTGAACTGGGCCCGGTCAACGCGACCATCCACCAGGTCAACGAGCGTGTATTGGCAGCGGATCTCGACGTGTTGACCGAGATCTACTACCAGACCCTGATCAAGTTGCTCGCCTGATGCTTGCTTGCCCCATTTGCAGTGAACCGCTTAATGCGGTGGACAACGGCGTGGTCTGCCCCGCCGGCCACCGCTTCGACCGTGCGCGCCAGGGTTACCTGAACCTGCTGCCGGTGCAGCACAAGAACAGCCGCGACCCTGGCGATAATCAGGCCATGGTCGAGGCGCGTCGCGACTTCTTGAACGCCGGGCATTACGCGCCGGTGGCCAAGCGACTGGCCGAACTGGCAGCGAGTTATGCGCCGGATCGCTGGGTCGACATCGGTTGTGGCGAGGGTTATTACACCGCGCAGATCGCCGAGGCCTTGCCGAACGCTGATGGCTACGCGCTGGATATTTCCCGTGAAGCGGTCAAACGCGCCTGCAAACGCAACCCGGCAATCACCTGGTTGATCGCCAGCATGGCCCGCGTGCCGTTGGCGTCGGGCAGTTGCCAGTTTCTCGCCAGTGTTTTCAGTCCTTTGGATTGGGAAGAGGCCAAGCGCTTGCTCAGTGTCGGCGGCGGTCTGATGAAAGTCGGCCCGACCAGCGGCCACTTGATGGAGTTACGCGAACGCCTGTACGACGAAGTGCGCGAGTACACCGACGACAAGCATCTAGCCTTGGTGCCGCAAGGCATGGCGCTGGCGCACAGTGAAACCCTGGAATTCAAACTGACGCTGGACAAGCCCGAGGATCGCGCCAACCTGTTGGCGATGACGCCCCACGGCTGGCGCGCCAGTGCCGAACGTCGCGCGGCGGTGATCGAACAGGCCGAGCCGTTCGAGACCACCGTGTCGATGCGCTACGATTATTTCGTTCTTCAATAAACTTTTGGTCTCGGGCAAATGCCCGGGGCCGGCTAAATCCGCGAATGGATTTTTCAGACCCGCAGTGAGGACATCCATGCGCCAACCGGATATCGAGATTTACCTGAAAGACGCCGACGTCGACCACAAGGCCATTTCTGCCTGGCTGGGCGCCGCATTGGGCCCATGCAGTGACTGGGTACAAAAAGGCCAGACTTACAAATGCAAGGCAGGCAACGTGCCCGTGACCTGGCTGCCGAAAGCCGTGGGCAAATGGAACAGCCTGTACCTGGAAAGCGACCAGACGCCATGGGACGACGACATCGCCTGCGCCCGCGCCGCATTTGCTGCGCTGAACGTCGAAGTGCGCTGCGCGCCGGGCACGTGGGTCGAGGAAGAAGGTGAAGAGACGGCGGATCGCTGGATGCGCATCAGCGCAGACGGTGAAGAAGAAATCACCTGGAAAACCGCTTAAAAGCAAAAGATCGTCCGAAGGCTGCGATCTTTGATCGTTCCCACGCTCCGCGTGGGAATGCAGTCCGGGACGCTCTGCGTCCCAAAGCGAACGCGGAGCGTCCGTTGAGGCATTCCCACGCAGAGCGTGGGAACGATCATTACAGGCCTACAACATCCTCAGCCTGCAAACCCTTCTCGCCAGTAATCACCGCGTATTCAACCTGCTGACCTTCAGCCAGCGACCGATGCCCTTCGCCGCGAATCGCGCGGTAGTGCACGAACACGTCCACCCCGTCTTCGCGCTGGATAAAGCCGTAGCCCTTGGCGTCGTTGAACCACTTCACGTTGCCGGTTTCACGTGTTGCCATCTGTTCATACTCCTTTTTTATTATTGAACAGGCTTTTCGCAGGAAAGCCTTAGAGGAACGTCAGCCTGCGTCCGACGTCCATACAAGGGCCCCGGCGACAGACCGCCGAGTATATGACAGGTGCGAAAAGTCTCAACAGGAGATTACTTCGCCGCTTTTTTGCCGATTTTCGGTGAATACGGCAAACTGTCGACCTCCCGAGCAACCGCTCGGTTTTATCCACTCATGCAGAAGCCGTATGACCCGTTCCCCGTTCCGCCGTCTTGTGTTTGGCACCCTGCGCCGACTGTTGTACCTCTGGGTTCGCTCGGAGACGATCAACCAGTCGTCGTTCACCCTCAACCTCGACCGCAGTCGTCCGGTGTTCTACGTCCTGCAAAACCCTTCGCTGACCGATCTGGCGGTGCTCGACACCGAGTGCACCAAGGCCGGCCTGCCGCGTCCGGTGCTGCCGGTGTCGGTGGGGCCGCTGATTGAACCGGCGGCGTTTTTCTACCTGACACCGGATCCGGACTGGCTCGGCCGTCAGGACAAACGCGGTGCGCCGCCGACCTTGACCCGACTGGTCAGCGCCCTCACGCAGAACGCTGCTGAAGATGCGCAAATTATCCCGGTCAGCGTGTTCTGGGGTCAGTCACCGGACAGCGAAAACAGTCCGTGGAAACTGCTGTTTGCTGACAGCTGGGCCGTTACCGGGCGCCTGCGTCGGCTGCTGAGCATCATCGTCCTCGGGCGCAAAACCCGCGTGCAGTTCTCCGCGCCGATTCACCTGCGCGAACTGATCGAGCACAACAAGGGCCACGAACGCACCGTGCGCATGGCCCAGCGGATCCTGCGCGTGCACTTCCGCAACCTCAAAGCCGCTGTCATCGGCCCGGACATTTCCCACCGTCGCAACCTGGTCAAAGGCCTGCTCAACCAGCCGCTGGTCAAGCAAGCGATCCTCGACGAAGCCGAGCGCGAAAACATCTCCGCGGAAAAAGCCAAGGCCCAGGCCCTGCGCTACGGCAACGAGATCGCCTCGGACTACACCTACACCGCGATCCGCTTCCTCGAAGTGGTGCTGAGCTGGTTCTGGAACAAGATTTACGACGGTATCAAGGTCAACCACATCGAAGGTGTGCAGAAAGTCGCGCAGGGTCACGAAGTGATCTACGTGCCGTGCCACCGCAGCCACATCGACTACCTGCTGCTCTCGTATTTGCTGTTCCGCAACGGCCTGACCCCGCCGCACATCGCCGCTGGGATCAACCTGAACATGCCGGTGATCGGCAGCCTGCTCCGTCGCGGCGGTGCGTTCTTCATGCGCCGCACATTCAAGGGCAATCCGCTGTACACCTCGGTGTTCAACGAGTACCTGCACACGCTGTTCACCAAAGGTTTCCCGGTCGAGTACTTCGTTGAAGGCGGCCGCTCACGCACTGGACGCATGCTGCAACCGAAAACCGGCATGCTCGCGATTACGATGCGCAGCTTCCTGCGTTCGTCGCGGATGCCGATCGTGTTTGTGCCGGTGTACATCGGCTATGAACGCGTACTGGAAGGTCGCACTTACCTCGGCGAACTGCGCGGGGCGAGCAAGAAGAAAGAGTCGATCTTCGACATTTTCAAAGTCATCGGCGCGCTCAAGCAGCGTTTCGGTCAGGTCGCCGTCAACTTCGGTGAGCCGATCAAACTGGCGGAATTCCTCGACGCCGAACAACCGGACTGGCGCCAGCAGGATCTCGGCCCGCAGTACAAACCAGCGTGGCTTAACGAAACCACCAATCGCCTCGGTGAGAAAGTCGCGCAGCATTTGAACGAAGCGGCGGCGATCAACCCGGTCAACCTGGTGGCGCTGGCGCTGCTGTCGACCACACGTCTGGCACTGGATGATCGCGCCATGGCCCGGGTGCTCGATCTGTACCTGGCGTTGCTGCGCAAGGTCCCGTATTCGCCGCACACCACGCTGCCGGAAGGCGATGGTCGTGCGCTGATCGAGCACGTTAAGGACATGGACCTGCTCGCCGAGCAGAACGATGCGCTGGGCAAGATTCTCTATCTCGATGAGCAGAACGCCGTCCTGATGACCTACTACCGCAACAACGTACTGCACATCTTCGCCCTGCCGGCGCTGTTGGCGAGTTTCTTCCAGAGTGCGTCGCGCATGAGCCGCGAACAGATCCTGCGTTACACCCGCGCGCTGTATCCGTACCTGCAATCGGAGCTGTTCATTCGCTGGACGCTGGACGAACTGGACGGTGTGGTCGATCAATGGCTGGAAGCGTTCGTCGAGCAAGGCTTGCTGCGCTTCGAGAAAGACGTCTACCTGCGTCCGGCGCCAAGTTCGCGGCATTTCGTCCTGCTGACACTGCTGTCGAAGAGCATCGCGCAGACCTTGCAGCGCTTCTACATGACCGTGTCCTTGCTGCTCAACAGCGGCCAGAACAGCATCAGCGCCGAAGAGCTGGAAGACCTCTGCACGGTCATGGCCCAGCGCCTGTCGATCCTCCATGGCCTCAACGCCCCGGAGTTCTTCGACAAGAGCCTGTTCCGCCACTTCATCCAGACCCTGCTCGACCTCGACGTGCTGCGTCGCGACGAGGCCGGCAAACTGAGTTATCACGAGCTGCTCGGCGAACTCGCCGAAGGTGCGGCCAAACGTGTGTTACCGGCGGAGATTCGTTTGTCGATCCGTCAGGTGGCTCTGCATCGCAGTGAAGATGCTGCAGAAACAGCGGTAACTGCCGAAGGCTGAAACGTGCCGATAACTAACGGAGAGCCCGCCGGGTTCTCCCGTTAGTTGATTCGTGGATAAATAGGCTCACTTTAAAAATCGCGATAAGGATATCGAGATGAGCCCGCTGCACGAACAAACTCCCATCGTCACCGTCGACTTCCGTTTGCCCCCAAACTTCCGCGCTCCTGTGGGCGGTGAGAATGAAACGGTGGTCAGCGTCAAAGTGGTTAACTCCACTTCTCCGATCAACATCAAAGACTGGCGGCACTCTTCAGTCTTCGATGTCGACTGGAAATTTTCTTTCCCGCATCACTACAGCGATGTCGGCGTGAAGTATCAGATCAACGTTCAGATGTTCCATGAGCAACAGCCTTTGCTCGTGGCGCTGGACTACTTCGTTGTCGTCAACAAAGCTCCGCACCGGCAGACGCTGCACTTGAGCCCGATCGGCTTTCTGTATGTAGAAGTTCAGGAGCCCAGTGTCGTTGCTGAACATGAAGCCGTGACGATAAGCCTGCACGATGTGGATCGTCCCGACACACAACTTGCGCGGGTCACTCACGATGAACGAGCCGCCACTTCGTTTTATCTGCAATACGATCCGGCGAGTGTTATCCCTGGCAAACGCTATGCACTAAGCGGCACTGAAAATCGCTACCACCAATCCATTCTGGTCACGCCGTGGCATGTCGAACTTGCGCCGGTTTCGCCGTCGTTGAGTTCGCGGCTATCGCAGTGGATCTCGCAGTGGCTGGAGAAACCATTACGTTTGTTCACTGACGTTGATGGCAAAATCCGCTAGATTTCTCTTCGGCGCCGGGATTCTTCCGGCGCAAAAGTATTAGAGGTTCCGATGAAAAAACTCACCCTTCTCGCCGCTGCCACGCTGTTGAGCGCCTGCCAATCGACCACCCCCGCCGGCAAGGCCAGCCTCGATGGCGAAGTGTTCTACTTGCAACGCATCGCCCTGCCACCGAGCGCGACCCTGAGCGTGAGCCTGCAAGACGTTTCCCTCGCCGACGCCCCGGCGGTCGTGCTCGACGAGCAGAAAGGCCCGATCAAAGGCCAGGTGCCACTGCCGTTCCATTTGAGCTACGATCCGGCGCAGGTCAAACCCGGCCACCGTTATTCGGTCAGCGCGCGTATCGAAGTCAACGGTGAGCTGATGTTCATCACTACCGAAAACCACGCCGTGCAACTCGACGGCAACGACCCGCAGCCGCTGAAAATCCGCGTCGACGCGATTCGTTGATTCATTGTCCGCCACCACTTTCTGCAACAAGGAAGCCGCCATGCTGCGCCCTACCCTTCGCTTCGCCGGCCTGTGCGCCGGCCTGATGATCAGCGCCAACGCTCTGGCCCTGTCACTCAGCGACCTGTCCCAACAAGACGCCACCGGCGGCCTCAAGGATGCCCTGACCCAAGGCGCGCAAATCGCCGTCAAACAACTGGGCACCCCGGGCGGCTTCAGCAACAACCCCGACGTGAAAATCGAACTGCCGGGCAAACTCGGCAAAGCCGCGAGCAAGATGAAAGCCTTCGGCATGGGCGCCCAGGTTGAAGAACTCGAAACCGCGATGAACAAAGCGGCAGAAAGTGCAGTGACCCAAGCCCAGCCAATCCTCGTCGACGCCGTGAAAAAAATGAGCGTCGCCGACGCCAAAGGCATCCTCAGCGGCGGTACGGATTCGGCCACGCAATACCTCGACAAATCCAGCCGCGAACAGATCCGCGCCAAGTTCCTGCCGATCGTCAAACAGGCGACCGACAAAGTCGGCGTGGCGCAAAAGTACAACTCATTTGCTGGTCAGGCCGCTGCGTTTGGCGTTGTTGATGCGAAAAGCGCGAATGTCGAAAACTACGTGACCGAACAAGCGCTGAATGGCTTGTTCGAAATGATCGGCAAACAAGAAGAAACCATCCGCAAGAACCCGGCCGCTGCGGCGACGAGTCTGGCGAAGAAAGTCTTCGGCACGTTGTAACGTCCCGTGTAGGAGCTGCCGCAGGCTGCTCCTACAGGTTTTGTGTTGGAGTCGGTGCATTCAGCTTCAAAATGGTCGGCTGGAAGGACGCCATCGCCAGCAGGGCTAGCTCCCACAATTCGATTCGGTGCATTCAGGTAGAGCATGGTCGCTGGCAGGCCGCCTTCGCGAGCAGACTCGCTCCCACAGAAAGCAAAAACAGGATCAAAAGATCGCAGCCTTCGTCACCTCCTCCACCAAACCCGCGGCGTAGCCGCACCACTCAACAATGAGCGCAAGCTCGAGTAAAGCTTTTGATCTTGCCATGCCGGCCCCATCGGTAGGCTGAGTGGAGGGGTTGATCCGGGGGTGGGAGCGCAGCGACCGTTTGGCGCAGCCAAACACATCGAGAGGAGGTGCAGCGAAGCAAACCGTAGGCGATGCCCCCCGGATCGATCCCGGAGCGAAGGAACCCCGAGCCCCAGCGAGCGGGCCGAACGCCGGGGCCCAGCCTTTTGCTTACTTTTCGGCGCCTGGAAAAGTGAGTCGCCGTAAGGGCGAAACCGCCAGCCGCCCCACCCGCAGAAACGGATATTCACCCAAACCCCAAGAACATGGTCGGCCCGAAGGCCGCCACGTAACAAAAAAGATCACCCCTCGCGCCGAACCCGGAACCAAGCCGCATACAACGCCGGCAAAAACAACAACGTCAGCGCAGTCGCAACAATCAACCCACCCATGATCGCCACCGCCATCGGCCCAAAAAACACACTGCGCGACAACGGAATCATCGCCAGCACCGCCGCCAACGCCGTCAACACAATCGGCCTGAAGCGTCGAACCGTAGCCTCGATAATCGCCTGCCAAGGCTTAAGCCCGGAAGCAATATCCTGCTCGATCTGATCCACCAGAATCACCGAATTGCGCATGATCATCCCCGACAACGCAATCGTCCCCAACATCGCCACAAAGCCGAACGGCTGACGAAACACCATCAAAAACAGCACCACCCCGATCAACCCCAACGGCGCCGTCAAAAACACCATCGCCGTGCGTGAAAAACTGCGCAACTGCACCATCAGCAACGTCAGCACCACGACAATGAACATCGGCACCCCGGCATTCACCGACTTCTGCCCCCGCTCGGAATCCTCCACCGTGCCACCGACATCCAACAGATAACCATCGGGCAACTCGGCGCGAATCGAATCCAGCGTCGGCATGATCTGCTTCACCAGCGTCGCCGGCTGCTCCTTGCCATAAATATCGGCACGTACGGTCACGTTCGGCAAGCGATTGCGATGCCAGATAATCCCTTCCTCAAAGCCATATTCCAGCGTGGCAATCTGCGACAGCGCCACACTGCGGCCGTTGTCCGTCGGCACCGCCAGACTCGGCAGCAACGACAATTCAGTGCGTTCATGAACCGTGCCGCGCAGCAGAATCTCGATCAATTCGTTGTCTTCGCGATACTGGCTGACACTCGAACCGGTCAACGAACTCTGCAGAAATTTCGCCAGATTCGCCGTGCTCACACCCAACGCCCGGGCACGATCCTGATCGATGTTCAGGTACACCACCTTGCTCGGCTCTTCCCAATCCAGATGCACATTGACCACATGCGGATTCTCGCGAACCTTGGCCGCGACTTTACGCGCCAGCGCACGAACCTCTTCGATGTGCTCCCCCGTCACGCGAAACTGCACCGGATAGCCAACCGGCGGGCCGTTTTCCAGGCGCGTGACCCGCGAACGCAGCGCCGGAAATTGCTCGTTAAGCGTCTCGATCAACCAAGTGCGCAGCGCCTCACGCTCTTCGATGGTCTTCGCCAACACCACAAACTGCGCGAAGCTCGCCGCCGGCAGTTGCTGATCCAGCGGCAAATAGAAACGCGGTGATCCGGTGCCGACGTAAGCCACGTAATTTTCGATGCCGGCGTGATCCTTGAGCATCGCCTCCAGCCGTTTGACTTCACCGGTGGTATTGGCCAGTGAAGCGCCTTCGGCCAGTTTCAGATCGACCATCAACTCCAGTCGATTTGAGGCCGGGAAGAATTGCTGCGGGACGAAGCGGAACAACATCACCGAGGCAATAAACAGCCCGACTGTCAGCACGATCACGGTCTTGCGATGCGCGACGCACCACTCCACCAAGCGCCGAACGCGCTGATAAAACGGCGTGCCATACGGATCCGGCTGACCGTCACCCGTGCCATGTTTGGCCGCATGAATTTTCGCCAGATCCGGCAGGAGTTTTTCCCCCAGATACGGCACAAACACCACCGCCGCGACCCAGGACGCGAGCAACGCGATGGTCACCACCTGGAAGATCGAGCGTGTGTACTCGCCAGTACCGGACTGCGCCATGGCAATCGGCAAAAAGCCGGCGGCGGTGATCAATGTGCCGGTGAGCATCGGGAACGCGGTGCTGGTCCAGGCATAACTCGCCGCACGGATGCGGTCGAAGCCCTGCTCCATTTTGATCGCCATCATTTCCACGGCAATGATCGCGTCGTCCACCAGCAAACCCAGCGCCAGCACCAACGCGCCAAGGGAGATTTTGTGCAGGCCGATGCCCAGGTAATACATGCAGGCGAAGGTCATCGCCAGCACCAACGGAATGGTCAGCGCCACCACCATGCCGGTGCGCACGCCGAGGGAGAAGAAGCTCACCAGCAAGACAATCGCCAGCGCTTCGACCAGTACCTGAACAAACTCGCCAACCCCGGTTTTCACCGCTGCCGGTTGATCGGAAACCTTGCGCAATTGCATACCGGCCGGAAGGTTTTTCTGGATGCGCGAGAACTCGCCTTCCAGTGCCTTACCCAGCACCAGAATGTCGCCGCCATCCTTCATCGCCACCGCCAGCCCAATCGCGTCTTCGCCCATGAAGCGCATGCGCGGCGCCGGAGGATCGTTGAAACCGCGACGCACATCGGCGACATCGGAGATCCGAAACGTACGATCACCGACGCGGATCGGGAAGTTTTTTATCTCCTCGACCGTCTGAAAATTCCCCGAGACCCGTAGCTGCAAGCGCTCACTGCCGGTTTCGAAGAACCCGGCGGTCGACACCGCGTTCTGCTCTTGCAGCGCCTGTTGCACCGCCGCCAGCGGCAAGCCGAGGGTCGCCAGTTTGACGTTGGACAGTTCGACCCAGATCTTCTCGTCCTGCAAACCGAGCAAGTCGACCTTGCCGACATCCTTGACCCGCTGCAGCTGGATCTGGATGCGATCGGCGTAATCCTTGAGCACCGCGTAATCGAAACCGTCGCCGGTCAGCGCATAGATATTGCCGAACGTGGTGCCGAATTCATCGTTGAAAAACGGCCCCTGAATGTCCGGCGGCAAGGTCTGGCGAATATCACTGACCTTCTTGCGCACCTGGTACCAGAGGTCGGGGATTTGCTTGGAGTGCATCGAGTCGCGGGCAATGAACGTGACTTGCGATTCACCGGGGCGCGAGAACGACACGATGCGCTCGTACTCGCCGGTTTCCATCAGTTTCTTTTCGATGCGTTCGGTGACCTGACGCGAGACTTCCTGCGCGGTCGCTCCCGGCCAGCGGGTCTGGATGACCATGGCTTTGAAAGTAAACGGCGGGTCTTCGCTCTGGCCGAGTTTGGTGTAGGACAACGCACCGACGATGGCCAGCAAAAGCATCAGGAACAGTACGATCTGGCGATTACGCAGCGCCCATTCGGAAAGGTTGAAGCGCATCGGGACTTACTCCTTGTCCGCCAGATTGACCACACGGTTGGAGCGATCCACCGGACGCACCTGCTGCCCTTCGAGCAACACATGCACGCCCGCGGCTACCACCCAGTCACTGGCGTTCAAACCTTCGAGCACCGGCACGCTTTTCTCACCGAACGGGCCGATGCGCACCGGGGTTTTCTTCAGGGTGTTGTTGCCGTTGACCACCCAGACGTAGGTTGCACCGTTTTCCGCCGTGAGTGCCGAAAGCGGCACCGACAGGGAAACGCTGTCAGCCGATTGCACAAACACACGAGCGCTCTGGCCCAGTTCGGCCGGGACTTTGCCGCCGGTGAAGGAAATACGCGCCGCAAAGGTGCGTGAGCGTGGATCGGCAGCGGGCGACAATTCGCGGATCTTCCCGGCGAAGCGCTGGTTTTGCTGGGTCCACAATTCGACTGTCACCGGCTGACCGACCTTGAAGCGGCCGAAGCTCTGCTCCGGCAGGCTGATCAGCACTTCGCGCTCGCCATCGGTGGCGAGGGTAAACACGGTTTGCCCGGCGGCGACGACCTGCCCCACCTCGACCGAACGTTTGGCCACCACGCCATCCTGCGGCGCACGCAGCACCGCGTAACTGGCCTGATTGGTCGATACGTTGAATTCGGCTTTGATTTGTTTAAGGCGGGCTTCACCGGAACGGTAAAGGTTTTCGGCGTTGTCATAGGCCGAGCGGCTGACCATCTGCCGATCCATCAGGGTCTTGTAGCGATCACGTTCGGCGCGGACCAGATTGAGATTGGCTTCGGCGGCGGCGACTTGCGCACGGGTGGCTTCCAGTTGCAGGCGCACATCCTGCGGGTCGAGTTCGGCGAGCGGTTGATCGGCCTTTACACGCTGACCTTCATCGACCAGTCGTCGGCTGACTTTGCCGCCAATGCGGAAAGCCAGATCGGGTTCGTAACGGGCACGCACTTCGCCCGGATAACTTTCCATCGCCTGCGCCGAAGGCTCTGGCTGCACCACCATGGCCGGTCGCACGGTGACTTGCGTCGCCTCTTCCTGACCACACGCTGACAAAAGGAACGCCAGACTTACTGGCAACGCGAGGGACAACGCATGGCGGAACATGGTGACGGACCTTTCGCTAATGGTGCTTGGAATAATTATACTGGCGGGTATGTTATTAATAGCAAACTCACCAGTCCAGTATTAAAAGCGAAGAATGTCGAACAATCTTTCAGCTCCAAACGGTCCGGGCCGTCCCAAGGATCTGGCCAAGCGCCAGGCGATCCTCGAGGCGGCGAAAATTCTGTTTCTGAGTCATGGCTATGCCAACACCAGCATGGACGCGGTCGCCAGCGAAGCCGGCGTGTCGAAGCTGACGGTCTACAGCCATTTCAACGACAAGGAGACGCTGTTCTCCGCCGCCGTGGTGGCCAAATGCGAGGAGCAGTTACCGCCGCTGTTCTTCGAATTGCCCGAAGGCATTGCCGTGGAAAATGTGTTGCTGAACATTGCCCGGGGCTTTCATCAGCTGATCAACAGCGATGAGTCGGTGAATCTGCACCGTTTGATCATGGCGTTGGGGGTTCAGGATCCGAAACTGTCGCTGATCTTCTTCGAGGCGGGGCCGCAGCGCATGGTGCAGGGCATGGAGCGGTTGCTGACGCAGATCCATGACAGCGGCGTGCTGAGCATCGACCTGCCGCGCAATGCAGCCGAGCATTTCTTTTGCCTGATCAAGGGCGCGGGGAATTTTCGGCTGTTGTATGGGTGTGGGGAGCCGTTGAGCGAAGAGGCTGCGCAGAGCCATATTGAGGAAGTGGTGGGGTTGTTTATGCGCGCCTACAAACCTTAGCTTTTGTGCTGTTTGGGCTGGCCCTATCGCGAGCAGGCTCATTCCTACAGTGGATTTGTGTGCACCACAGATCAATTGTAGGAGTGAGCCTGCTCGCGATAGGGGCGACGCGGTTTTAAGGCTTGAGCGCTTTCTTCGGGTAGATATCGTATCGACTCGATTTGCCATCCAGCGCATGACTCGGCTTCGGCCCCGCAATACACGGCGCCTTGCGCGGGCGCTTGACCACCACCCGGTGCGTCGCCAGCGCCAACGCGGCTTCGAGCAGCGCCGGCGCATCCGGATCATCACCCACTAACGGCCGGAACAGGCGCATTTCCTTCTTCACCAGCGCAGTCTTCTCCCGGTGCGGAAACATCGGGTCGAGGTAGATCACCTGCGGCGGTTCACCCTCCCAGTTCTGCATGACCTCAATGGAATTGCCCTTGAGCAATTTCATCCGCGCCACGATCGGCGCGACATCGAAATCTTCTGCGCCGCGCGCCAGACCATCTTCCAGCAAGGCGCCAATCAGCGGCTGGCGCTCGATCAGGCTCATCTCGCAACCCAGGCTCGCCAGCACAAACGCATCCTTGCCCAGCCCCGCCGTGGCATCCAGCACGCGTGGGCGCACGCCTTGGGCAATGCCGACAGCCTTGGCGATCATCTGCCCGCTGCCGCCACCGTACAAACGCCGATGCGCCGCGCCGCCTTCAACGAAGTCAACGCGCACCGGCCCCGGTGCATCCGGGCCGAGCTGTTGCAGCTGCAAACCCTGCTCGCCGACCTGCAAGGCAAACTCGCCGTCCGCGACTTGCAGCGGCAAGCCGAGACGCTCGGCCCACTGTTCGGCTTGCGCTTCAAACGTCGGGCCGAGGGCCTGAACATGGATGCGGCAGGCCGCGGGTTGCTCAATCATGGAAAACACGCTCAAAAATTCAAGGAGCGGCAAAAACCGCCGATAACTCATTCAACGCGCATTTTGCCAGAGCTGAGCGTCAACCGAAAAAAATGTCAGGCATTCTTCCCACATCGATTGGCTACATCTCGCCCCATGGCGACTTTAGCCGTCAAAACACTCAAGCACTGAGCGGCGTCAGTCACCTGTGGCAGGATTTCTTCGCCCAGGCGCTGGCTGAACAGTCGAGTGAAGTGGTGCCAGCCTGCGGCACATTTCCACCGGTTGACCTGAACAGCCCGGAAGAACCGACTGTCGGCAGCGAGCTGCACGCGCATATCGTCAGCCAGCGCGAATGCGATGTGGTCGAGACCGAAGTACGCCCGCCAGAGCCGCTGTTCCTGCCGATGGCCGAATTCGAAATGGAACTGCTGGACAAGCCGTTCCCGGCGTTTGCGCCTGAAGAACTCAAAGCTCAGCAAGAGCAACAGGATTTCGACAGCAGCTGGGTTCGTCCGGTCGTGATCAACAATGGTCACCCGACCCCAGAGCCAGGCCCTGCGCCGCAGAAGAAGCCACTGTACCTGCCGATTGCCGAGTTCGATCTGGATCTGCTGCAAAAGCCTTTCCCGCCGTTCCCTGCGGAAGAAATCGTCGAGCAACAGAAAGCTCTGGACTTCGATAACGGCTGGGCTCGTCCGATCGTTCTGCAGAACCTGCGCCTCGCCGCTTAACCTTCAGCGACACACGCTCCAGCGTCCGACATCGACATGAAAGTGATTGCGATGGGCGGCGTTGTAATCCGGACTCAAGACCACACTGAACGCATCGCAGGCGCCGTCACGCACCTTGCGCAAAAACTGCGCGTCCTGATTTTGCTTCGGCCAGTCCTTGAGCACGCTGATGCTGCGCCCGTCGGCCAGACGAAAACCGGCAATATCCAGCGCATCGGCGCTGGCGTGGCGGCTTAGCGCTCCGCTTTCGCGGTTGTAGACATTACGGCATGCGAAACTGCCAAGATGATCGACACGCGCGACCTTTTGCCCGTAAACAGATTGCGCGGCGGGTTGCAACGTGTGGTGTTCGAACATCGCGTAGGCCACCGCCAGCGGACAACTGGCGAGGAAGCTGCTGCTGAGCGCCACCTCACCGCCCTGCACGCGCAAGGCGCCGATCAGCGGGCACTTGGCACCCGGGCTGGCGGATTGTTGCGTAACGCGAAGGTCAGAGCTGCTCAATGCCTGGGCGCAGAGTTCAGGGTCACTGCGCAAGCGCATCAGCTTGTAGCCGGTCAGCCAGTTGGGCGCGGCTTTGACGTCCAGTGGCGCCCAAGGATTCCATTGCGACGGGACCTCGAGCCAACCGCGCCAGACACTGACCGCAGCGCCGCCAATCATCAGCAGCACCAGCCAGAAAATCCATCGCCCCATGCTCAGCCTTTGAAAAACTGATTGGCCTTGGCGTACGGCATCGACTGCGAGGTAAAGCCGAACGTGCCGGAGCGCTGGATTTCTTCAGCGGCGCGGAAGAATTCACCGAACGCCGCCAGCGCCAGTGCCGATCCGGTGCTGACGCGGCGCACGCCCATTTCTGCCAGCTCCTGCACGGTCAGCTTCAAGCCGCCGGACATCAACACATTCACCGGTTTCGGCGCAACCGCACGCACCACCGCCAACACTTCTTCGGCGCTGCGCAAACCCGGCGCGTACAGCACATCGGCGCCAACCTCGGCGAAAGCCTGCAAGCGGCGGATGGTGTCGTTGATATCGGGATTGCCGTGCAGATAGTTTTCCGCGCGCGCCGTCAGGATGAAGGGGAATGGCAACGTGCGCACGGCGGCGACGGCGGCTTCGATGCGCGCCACGGCATGTTCGAAGCAATAGATCGGCGCATCCGGGCGTCCCGTCGCGTCTTCGATCGAACCACCGACTGCGCCCGCCTCGGCTGCACGAATCAGGCTTTGAGCGGACTCGGTCGGGTCATCAGAAAAGCCGTTTTCCAGATCCACCGCCACCGGTAAATCGGTCGCAGCGACAATCGCGCGGACATTGTCCAGAGTCTCATCCAGACTCAACGCACCATCGGCCTTGCCCTGGGAAAACGCATAACCGGCGCTGGTCGTCGCCAAGGCCTGATAGCCGAGGTTGGCGAGCATCTTCGCCGAGCCCGCATCCCAGGGATTGGGGATGACGAAAATCTCCGGACGCTCATGCAGCGCTTTGAAGGCGTGGGCTCTAACGGTTTGCGCGTCCATCGGCAGGCTCCGGGGCAGGAAAAAAAACCGCCTCAGAGCAGGCCAAGTTGCTCGGCGGCGGGTTCTCTGTATAGCTCAGGCAGCGCTGGCAAGCCAGGCAAACGTTGCATCAATTTTGCGTGAAAACGTTGCGCCAGCTTGGCCGCCAACAGGTTGTCGGCGGTGTGCAGGAAGATGTACGGCGTGCGCCCCTCCTCGATCCACTCGGCGATTTTCGCCACCCATGGCACGAGGAAAGTGTCGTTGGCTTCAAGCTCGGGATGGCCGATGAAGCGCACTTGCGGCAATTGCGTGAACGCCGCCGGACGCGTCGGCACTCGGGGCTTTTTCGATTGCGCGTGGATCACCGAAGACTCGGTCGACAGGCAGCTGAACAATGCCCGCGGGTCGAGGCAAATTCGCTCGACACCACGATCCAGCAACAGCCGATTGAGCAAGCGTTCGCTCTCACCCTTGGCGAAGAACTGTTCATGCCGTACTTCCACCGCCAGTGGGCAATCCAGCGCATCGATGAACGCAGCCAGTTCAGGCAGCCGATGCGGCGTGAAACTTTTCGACAACTGCAGCCACAGCGGCGAAACACGCTGGCCGAGTGGCTTGAGTAATTGCAGAAAGGTTTCGGCGGCGGTCAGTTGATCGCGCAGGTCGCCACTGTGGCTGATGTCGCCGGGGAATTTGGCGGTGAAACGAAAGTGTTCGGGCATGACCTCAGCCCAACGCTGCACGGTAGCGGGCGACGGGCTGGCGTAGAAAGTCGTGTTGCCTTCGACAGCGTTGAATACTTGCGCATAAAGACCGAGGAAGTCAGAGGTCTTGGCGTCTACCGGGTACAGATACTCGCGCCAGGCGTTTTCGCTCCAGGACGGACAACCGAGGTAGTAAGGCAGATCCATCAGATGTACAGATCAAGGCCCAGCACGTCCGCATCCCAATCGACAAAACCGGCGGTACTCAGGTAGCTGGCGAGGGCCATGGCTACGCTCTTTTTCATCGCACGGTGGTAGATCATGTCTTGCTGACGGGCAGGCAGATTGGCGAGGCGTTGTGCGGAGGCTTTGGCAGCACGGGCGGCCATTTGCTCTTCAGTCGGGAATTCCAGCTCGCCATCGATATCGTCGACGGATTCATCCAGCGCCGCATTGCCTTTGCGAGGCTTGCGCTTGATGGGGTAAGACTGAGAGGAAAGGCCGTCTATACGCATAATTTCATGCTCGGTATCGATGATGGCAATTTAGCGGCACCTGACCGACTTAGCAAATCGCCGAGTGATAACTAGAACACATAAAGCGCAAAAGGTTTAAAACCGGAGGGTGGAAACTGACGATTGGTGTTTTGAAAATCAAAAGATCGCAGCCTGCGGCAGCTCCGACATGTGTACCTGTGTAGGAGCTGCCGCAGGCTGCGATCTTTTAAAGGCTCAGCGAGCTTTGGGGGTGGCGACTTTGTCGCGCAGGTAAACCGGTTGCGCATCATCCGCCGGGATCGATTCGCCGCGTTCCCAGGCGAAGCGCGCCAGGGTCAACAGGTCTTCGGCGTGCGGCAGCATGCCGGCGTCGGAGCCGGTCAGTTGGACGGCGATGCGCTCGGCATAACCCCAACCGGTGCCGGCACCGAACCACTCGCCACTGGCATCCGCTGGCAACGCCGCCGCTTCCGGCGGCAACACCGCTTCGGCACCCACAAGACGCATCTCCCCTGCGGTCTCGCGATAGCAGCCCCAATACACTTCATCCATCCGTGCATCGATGGCCGCCGCGACCTGGCTCACGCCATGCTCACGCAACGCCCGCTGCGCCAGCACCGCCAGGTTGGACACCGGCAACACCGGGCGCTCCAGCGCAAACGCCAGCCCCTGCACCACACCAATGGCAATCCGCACGCCGGTAAACGCGCCAGGCCCGCGACCGAAGGCAATCGCGTCGACCGCTTGCAACGTCGTGCCAGCGTCGGCCAGCAATTGCTGGATCATCGGCAGCAGCTTCTGCGCGTGCAGGCGCGGGATCACCTCGTAATGGCTCGTGACCTTGCCGTCATGCAGCAAGGCAACGGAGCAAGCTTCAGTCGCGGTGTCCAGGGCCAGCAAGGTGCTCATCGATGTTTCCAAAACAGGGGTGGGAAAAAGTGCGTCAGTATAAACAACTACGGCCCGCAAGCGGGCCGTGGATGATGCAGCCGATCAGACTTTTCAGCTCAGCGCGGCCAGCACCTTGGCGGTGATCGCATCAACCGAACCAACGCCCGGAATGTGGCTGTACTTCGGCTTGCCAGCGTTCTTGGCGGACAGGCTCTGGTAGAACTCCACCAGCGGCTTGGTCTGCGAGTGGTAGACCGACAGGCGATGACGCACGGTTTCTTCTGTGTCGTCCTTGCGCTGTACCAGCTCTTCGCCGGTGATGTCGTCTTTGCCGGCGATTTTCGGCGGGTTGTAGACGATGTGGTAAACGCGGCCGCTGGCTTCGTGAACACGACGGCCGGCGATGCGTTGAACGATTTCTTCGTCTTCAACAGCGATCTCAACCACTGCATCCAGCTCAACGCCGGCAGTGACCAGTGCTTCAGCCTGCGGAATGGTGCGCGGGAAGCCGTCGAACAGGAAGCCGTTGCCGCAGTCTGGCTGAGCGATACGGTCCTGAACCAGTGCGATGATCAGGTCATCCGACACCAGGCCGCCGGCATCCATGATGCTCTTGGCTTGCACGCCCAGCGGAGTACCGGCCTTGACCGCTGCACGCAGCATGTCGCCAGTGGAAATTTGTGGAATGCCGAATTTTTCGGTGATGAACTTTGCCTGAGTACCTTTACCGGCCCCGGGAGCTCCCAGCAGAATGACGCGCATTAGATGTGCTCCTCAATTTTTTTATAAAAAGCTTTTACAAAACAAAGGATTCGCCTCTTGGGACGAATCCTGAAAATACGGGTCGTGGCCGCAGAAACGGCCAAAGGCTGATCAAGATACACAGCAGGCTGCGCCCACACAAGACGCCAAAAGTCGGAGAAACCGACGGCCCCCGCGACCTTGCGACGCGGTAACCCAAGTCGCAACCCCATCATTAACTGTCGCCTGACGGCACTTTCGCCTGTCAGGCCAAGCGGCAACCGATGCATGTTGCCGGTGCCGCGCGCCACGCCAAAAACCTTAGCCGGTATTGCGCAAACCGGCGGCAATCCCCGCCACAGACACCAGCAACGCCTGTTCCACCGGGCTGCCCTGCTCGACATCCTGTTGCCGCGAACGGGCCAGCAACTCGGCCTGCAATAGATGTAGCGGGTCGAGGTAAGTGTTGCGCAGACGGATGAATTCGAGGGTGTCCGGGCTATGCGCCAGCAGCTGCGACTGACCGGTCAGGCCGAGCACTACCGCGCACGCCTGCGACAATAGGTCGCGTAACTGCGCGCCCAACGGCAGCAGATCCGGCTCGACCAGACGCTCGTCGTAGGACAACGCAATGTCGGCGTCGGCCTTGGCCAGCACCATTTCCAGCATGTCGATACGGGTGCGGAAGAACGGCCACTGCTCGCGCATCTGCCCGAGCAACTCGCCTTCGCCACGCTCCAGCGCTTTGCTCAACGCCGATTCCCAACCGAGCCACGCTGGCAACATCAAGCGCGTTTGTGTCCAGCCGAAGATCCACGGGATCGCCCGCAGGCTTTCGATGCCGCCGGCACGGCGTTTGGCCGGACGACTGCCGAGCGGCAAACGCCCCAGTTCCTGCTCCGGTGTGGACTGGCGGAAATACTCGACGAACTGCGGATTTTCCCGCACCACCTGACGGTAAGCACTGACACCGTCAGCCGCCAATTCGTCCATCAAATGGCGCCATTCAGGTGTTGGCGGCGGCGGTGGCAGCAGCGTTGCTTCAAGCACCGCCGCCAGATACAGATTGAGGTTTTGCTCGGCGATGTCCGGCAGGCCGAATTTGAATCGAATCATTTCCCCCTGCTCGGTGGTGCGGAAACGCCCCGCCACCGAACCCGGTGGCTGCGACAGAATCGCCGCATGCGCCGGACCACCGCCACGTCCGACGGTGCCCCCGCGACCGTGGAACAACAGCAATTCAACTTGCTGTTCGCGACAGATCTCCACCAGGCGTTCCTGCGCACGGTATTGCGCCCAGGCCGCCGCCGTGGTGCCGGCGTCCTTGGCCGAGTCGGAGTAGCCGATCATCACTTCCTGCGGGCCTTGCAGCCGTGCGCGATAGCCCGGCAGCAGCAATAGCCGCTCCATCACCGGCCCGGCATTGTCGAGGTCGGCGAGGGTTTCGAACAGCGGTACTACACGCATCGGCCGCAGCACGCCGGACTCTTTGAGCAGCAGTTGCACGGCGAGCACATCGGAGGCGGCGCCGGCCATGGAGATCACGTAGGAACCGAGCGAAGCGCCCGGTGCGGCGGCGATTTCCTTGCAGGTGTTGAGCACTTCTGCGGTGTCGGCTGATGGCTTGAAATGCGCTGGCAGCAAAGGCCGACGATTGCTCAGTTCGCGGGTCAGGAAAGTGATGCGCTGTTCTTCATCCCAATCTTCATAGCGACCGAGACCGAGGTAATCGGTGATTTCGGTCATCGCCGAGCTGTGTCGCGACGAATCCTGGCGTACATCGAGACGCACGAGGAACAAGCCGAAGGTCACCGCCCGACGCAGGCAATCGAGCAGCGGGCCGTCGGCGATCACGCCCATGCCGCATTCGTGCAGCGAGTTGAAGCACAGCTCCAGCGGATCGAGCAGATCGCGGTTGTTGTGCAGCACATCGGCCGGCGCAGGCGTTGGCGCGGTCAGTGCGGCGTGTGCCCAGTTGCGCGTCGCACGCAGGCGTTCGCGCAGTTGCTTAAGGACTGCGCGGTACGGTTCGGCGCTGTCGCCAGCCTTGGCTTTCAACGCATCGCTGGCTTGCTGCATCGACAACTCGGCAGCCAAATGATCGACATCACGCAGGTACAAATCGGCGGCCATCCAACGCGCCAGCAGTAACACTTCGCGGGTTACCGCAGCGGTTACGTTGGGGTTGCCGTCACGGTCGCCGCCCATCCACGACGCGAAGCGAATCGGCGCCGCCTCCAACGGCAAGCGCAGGCCGGTCGCTTCATGCAAAGCCTTGTCGGCCTTGCGCATATGGTTGGGGATCGCTTGCCACAGCGAATGTTCGATCACCGCGAAACCCCACTTGGCTTCATCGACCGGTGTCGGGCGCGTGCGGCGGATTTCTTCGGTGTGCCAGGCTTCGGCGATCAGCCGCTGCAGGGTGTTCTGGATCTGTTCGCGTTCGGCTGTGGTCAGGTCGCGATGATCTTGCGCGGCGAGTTGCCCGGCGATGGCGTCGTACTTCTGGATCAGCGTGCGTCGCGCGACTTCGGTGGGGTGCGCGGTCAGCACCAGCTCGATTTCCAGCCGTGACAGTTGACGTGCCAGCGACTCGGCGCTGTGACCTTCGTTGCGCAAACGCGCAAGCAATTCCGGCAACACGCGGGATTCGAACGGCGCCGGCTGCGATTCTTCGCGCCGATGGATCAACTGATACTGCTCGGCGATATTCGCCAGGTTGAGAAACTGGTTGAACGCCCGCGCCACGGGGAGCAATTCGTCCTCGCTCAATTGATCGAGGCTGGCGCTCAGTTCAGCGTCCATCGAGCCACGCCGGTCGGCCTTGGCGCCCTTGCGAATCTGCTCGATCTTGTCGAGAAACGCCTCGCCGTACTGATCTCGAATGGTGTTGCCCAACAGCTCTCCGAGCAGGTGAACGTCTTCGCGCAAGCGTGCATCAATATCGGTCATCAGCAATTCCCCAGCAGTAATCCGGACGGCTTAGAAACGAGTGCATGACCTAGAGAGTGCCGCTCTACGACGCTTCTTACAAGCATCCGACCAAGGGACTTTAAACCTTGTGGGTGAAAGCTAGTCTCAACAGTAAGCCGTACAACGGCTTGCCGCCGGCGCTGCCGGACACTCACCCAGGCCTGCCAAGAGCAGGCGCGAAATGAGGTCATCATGAAAATTCGTGAACTCGCCCAGCATTGGGAAGAAAACGCCAAGGGTCGCCTGACCGACACTGGCTACACGATTCATCTGGACGTTGAAGCCGCTGCGCGTCTGGCAGCGATTGCCGAGATGTACCCCAAACGGCATGCCGAAGAGCTGCTCGGCGAATTGATCGGCGCAGCCCTTGAAGAGTTTGAAGCGAGCTTGCCGTATGTGAAGGGATCGACGGTGGTAGCGACCGATGAGGAAGGTGATCCGTTGTATGAGGATGTCGGGCCTACGCCACGGTTTCTGGCGTTGTCGCGCCGGCACTTGCATGACCTCTCGGCTGTTGAAGGCAAGCCAAAACACTGACACAACACACATCAAACTGTAGGAGTGAGCCTGCTCGCGATGGTGGTTTTTCATTCAACATTTTTGTTGTCTGATACGACGCCATCGCGAGCAGGCTCACTCCTACAGGGATCGTATTTCAAGCTGAAAATCGATGTGTTTTTGGCGTCGTAAATCCCCGCGCGTACCGCTTCATCCCGCCAAAGTTCCCGCTCTAGAGCCTTGTCCATTCGGTCAAAAAATATTTTGGCGATAGGCCATCTTTTCTGAACTTTTGAAAAACGCCTCCGGTCGGAAGCTGTAACCACGCCTGGAACGAGCGTTTCAAATAACGCACTTGGATACGACATTTTCGGCTCCTCGACCAGGATGGATTCAGATGTTTTCAGGAGATGCCCAATGGAGTTGAAGACCATGAAAAACCAAACCTCGTTTACCCACCTGCGCGGTCTGAAACTGGCGGCTCTGGCCATCGGCACCAGCTTCGTACTGGCCGGTTGCGCCGGTAACCCACCGACCGAGCAATACGCCGTGACTCAATCGGCAGTGAACAGCGCGGTCAGCGCCGGCGGTACCGAATTCGCTGCCGTTGAGATGAAGCAGGCGCAGGACAAACTGAAACAAGCCGAAATCGCCATGCATGACAAGAAGTATGACGAAGCGCGCACTCTGTCCGAGCAAGCCGAGTGGGACGCTCGCGTAGCCGAACGCAAGGCTCAGGCCGCAAAAGCCGAACAGGCTGTGAAGGATTCCCAGAAAGGTGTTCAGGAACTGCGTCAGGAAAGTCAGCGCACCGTGCAGTAAGCGCGCATCCCGATGGCAACGCTGAAACTTTATCGATAGAAAGGACGAAAAATTATGCGTAAGCAACTGATGATTCCAGCTCTTCTGGCCGCAAGTGTCGCTCTGGCTGCCTGCTCGACTCCACCTAACCCGAATCTGGAACAGGCACGCACCAACTACGCCGGCCTGCAAGCCAACCCGCAAGCGAGCAAAGTCGCGGCGCTGGAAACCAAAGACGCCAGTGATTACCTCGACAAGGCCGACAAGGCTTATCTGGACAAGCAAGACGCAGCCAAGGTCGACCAACTGGCCTACCTGACCAACCAGCGCGTGGAAGTGGCCAAGCAGACCATCGCCCTGCGCACCGCTGAAAACAATCTGAAGAACGCTGCAGCCCAACGTGCCCAGGCGCGTCTGGATGCGCGTGATCAGCAGATCAAACAGCTGCAGGACAGCCTGAACGCCAAGCAGACCGATCGCGGTACGCTGGTGACCTTCGGCGACGTGCTGTTCGCCACCGACCGTGCCGACCTGAAATCCAGCGGTCTGGTCAACATCAACAAACTGGCGCAGTTCCTTCAGGAAAACCCGGATCGCAAAGTGATCGTCGAGGGTTACACCGACAGCACCGGTACTGCGAGCCACAACCAGACTCTGTCTGAACGTCGCGCCAATTCCGTACGTACCGCTCTGGTGAAAATGGGCGTTGATCCCGCGCGCATCGTCGCTCAGGGCTACGGCAAGGAATACCCGGTTGCCGAGAACGGCAGCGTCTCCGGCCGTGCGATGAACCGTCGTGTGGAAGTGACCATTTCCAACGACAACCAGCCGGTTGTGCCACGTTCGGCAGTCAGCTCGAACTAAGCGCCCTGCTGTAGCGCAAAAGCCCCGCTTGAGTGATCAGGCGGGGCTTTTTTAGATCAAAAGATCGCAGCCTTCGGCAGCTCCTACATTGGAATGCGTTTCCTGTAGGTGCTGCCGAAGGCTGCGATCTTTTGCTTTTAAGGCTGGAGTTTTTGCGGGGTCTCTTCACCCATGCAGCGCACGGCTTTTTTCTGCGCGTTGATCAGTACACCGGTCAAACCTTTCTGCTCGGTATCGAACAACACCAGCACGCCATCGATGCACTGCGCCACTTGCGGCGCCGGGTCGAGCGAGACTTTGTAGTCTTCGCCCGGCACGGTCTTGAGCATGGTGAAGTCGTTGAGCAGCAACGCATCCTCGGGTTTGGCGAAATGCAGGTAACCGTAGTACCACAACGCCCCGACGGTGCCGAGGATGCTGCAGATACCGGTGATGATCAGCGGGATGGCGTTACGTTCTTCACTCATTGCGGACTCTCATCTTCAGAATTCGGGGGTGTCGGGAAATTAGGGATTTCGCCGAGGCGGCGCAGGCCGTTGAAATGCTCGGGATCGTCCAGATAGCGCAGCATCACCTGGCGCCACACCGGATCACCGAAGGTCTGCACATGGCCGCCACGGGTCAGTTGCAGCACACGCGGGGGCGGCGCAGCTTGATACAGGCGGATGCCGTTGGAAAGCGGCACCAGCGGATCGTCAATGCTGTGAAAGATCAGCTTCGGCACGCCGTTGAGCTGCGGCATCGAATGGATTGCGCTGTCACTGTCCGGCACCAGCCACGACAGTGGCACCTGGAACGGCCAGGTCAGCCACGAGGTGCTGAGCGCGTATTGGCCGACGCTGCGATAGCTGGCGGGTACACCATCGAGCACCAAGGCCTTGAGCTGTTTCTGCCGCTCTGGATGCTGCACCAGCCAATGCACGGCCATCGAACCGCCGAGGCTCTGACCGAGCAGAATCAGCGGCTTGCCTTTGACATCCGGCGCCTTGTCGAGCCAGGCGAACGCGGCGTCGATGTCCTGATAGATCGCCGGCAAACTCGGCTTGCCCTCGGACAGGCCATAACCGCGATAGTCCACCAACAGCACTTGATAGCCGTTTTTTGGCAACCACCAACTGCCGCCGAGATGCATCGGCAGATTGCCGCCGTTACCGTGCAGGTGCAGCACGGTGCCTTTGACCTCGACGCCGGGTTTGGCCGGCAGCCACCAGGCGTTGAGCTTGAGGCCATCCGCCGTGACCAGCGTAACGGTGCGGTATTCGAGCCTGGCTTTTTCCGGGGTGAAGATCTGCCCCGGTTCGGGGTAGAACAACAAAGAGCTGCAACCGCTGAGGGTCAGAAGCAGGCAGATGATGCCGAGGATTCTCATCCGGTGAAACCTCGCAAAAATTCAGGTTCAGATCGTTCCCACGCTCTGCGTGGGAATGCATCCCGTGACGCTCTGCGTCACAGTGGACGCGGAGCGTCCATGGCGGCATTCCCACGCGGAGCGTGGGAACGATCGGTCTGTAGTGGGCTAGAGGATGTTGGAGTAATCCGCTTCGATCCGGTCCAGGCTCAAATGATTGAGGAAATTGGAGAAACACATCCACGCCGACAACGCATTCATGTCGCGGAACTGCTCCGGCAGATACTTAGGCGGCACCACCAACCCTTCATCCACCAATTGACGCAACGTACGCATGTCTTCCAGCGTGGTCTTGCCGCAGAACAACAGCGGGATCTGCTCAAGCTTGCCCTTACGCACGGCCAACTGAATGTAGTTGTAAACCATGATAAAGCCCTTGAGGTAGGACAAGTCTTTGGTGAATGGCAGACCGTTCGGTGTCGATCCACGGAAAACGCGACTGGCGTTGCCGTAGCTTTCCGCCATTTCGAAGCCCTGCTCGCGGAAGAATTCGAATATCTGCAGGAAGTCGGCGCCCTCCTCGACCATATGAATGGCGCGGGTGCGGTTGGTCAGTTTGCGCAGACGGCTTGGGTAGGAAGCAAAGGTGATGATCTCCATCAGGATCGCCAGGCCTTCCTGGGTCACCGTCGAAGATGGCGGGCCTTTGGACAGGAAGGTGCAGATTGGCTGGTTCAGGCCGTTAAGCGTGGTGCCTACGTGCACCAGCCCCTCATGGACTTCCAGCGCACGCACGTCGCGATCGTTGAACATCGCGTCGGTGCGGATCTTGATGTAATCCGCGCCCGCCGCCGCGTCAGCGACGATGCCGTCGGACTCGAACACGCGAATGGTTTCTTCAGCTTCACCGAACACCTTGTTCAGACGGGTCTGCAGCAGATGCACCGCGTCTTTGGCGGTGAGGACTTTTGGCTCATCCTTCAGATCGCCACGGCCATCGATGTTGTTCAAATAGTCGGACATCATCAGGCCGAGGTCAGCCAGGGTCGGGTCACCGGCGTGGAAGGCATCGGACGCGGCGCCGTACAACTCCTGCGAGATCAGGCCGAAATCCTCGGTGCCGCGCGCTTCGAGCATGCGCACCACCATGCGGTATTCCTTGCACATGCGCCGCATGATCTGCCCGACCGGGTTGAACTGGCCGAGCTGGCGGGTGATGTCACGCTCGATGTTCTGGAATTCCAGTTTGACCTTGCTTGAATCGAAACTCAGTGGCCGATTGAGGTAGTAGTCGCGATCCACCGCCGGCATTTCCTTGCCTTTGGCCTTGAGGAAGCCCTTGCGGATGTTCTCGTCCCACTTGACCGCGTCGAGCACACGGATCGGTGTCTGCGCCAGCACAATGCGGTCGGACAACATGCGTATCGTCTGCTGGTAATCGTCCACCCGAAACTCCTGTAGAAAACCTGACGTAATGAATTATTGGGCGCGGGTCTGGCGCTGGTAGCGCACGGCTTCAACGAAGACATCGGAATTGGCCGGATCGTCGAGGTAAGCAAAGACCTTGTCGAGACTGCTGTCGACTTGCACACCGTCGCCATCGTCGGTCTGGAAGGCCTGACCGTCGAGGTTTTTTTGTTTGATCGCCTGGTTGATCTGCTCAAGGTCGAGGTTATAGACCACCAGTTCGTGTTTATCGGTGAGTTCGAAACCGGCGATGGTGTAGTGGCCGCCGTACTGCGCCGGGACTTTCGCCGACAGGTACCAGCGGCTGCCGTGGCGCGAGACGGTGAACGGATAGGCTTCGCGTTCACGGGGCTTGGCCTTGAAGTACGTGACGGCCTGATAGCGATCGTTGCCCAGGCGCGTCAGCTCAAGGTTCATCGGCTCGCCCCAGGCATTGGTGCTCGACCATTTGCCGAGCAAGCCCTTGGGCGCCGGGTCAGTAGTGGCCAGCGGTTCCTTGAAGGTCACCAGACAGCCGCTGAGCAGCAGGAACGACAAGGCGATCAGCACGCCACGCCAGGCTTTCATTCAATACTCCCTATGAACATTCGCCGCCCTCATGGTGATCGATCGTTCCCACGCTCTGCGTGGGAATGCATCCACTGACGCTCTGCGTCATGTCGGCAAGGGACGCGGAGCGTCCCGGGCGGCATTCCCACGCAGAGCGTGAGGAACGATCAGCGCAGTTCAGACCGATGCGAGCACCAAGTGCATGTAGCGCGTCAGAATCCCGAGCATGTCCTCTTCGGCCAAAGGCTCGGTGTCGTTGAGCAGGCCCTGATATTCCATCCGTCCGATAATCGCCGTCAACACCTTGGCATCCTGCTGCGGTTCACGCGAACCCAAGACCTGGAACAACTGGCAGGTGCCCTGCAGCAGAATCTGCTGATGCGAACGCACCAGAATTGCCAGGCGCGGGTTGAGCAGCGCTTCCTGACGGAATGCCTGCTCGGCCATCAAATGCTCGCGACGGTTAACCAATTGTCGATGCACGTAGTCGGCCATCAACCGCGCAATGTCATCGGCCAGTTGCGAACGCGATTCGGGGCTGCCGTCACCACTGACGACCATGTCACGCAGCAGACCTTCATTGTTGATCCACAGCTTGGCCATGTACGCCGCGCTGCGCTCGACGTATTGAGCGAAGGTATCGGTGAGCAGGTCGTCGATGTCCTTGAAGTAATAGGTAGTCGCCGACAACGGCACACCAGCCTCGGCGGCCACTGCGCGATGGCGCACCGCACGTACGCCGTCGCGCACGACAATCCTCATCGCCGCGTCGAGAATGTCCTGTCGACGCTGCTCACTGCCCTGTCGGCTGGCCTTGCGACCCTGGTACTGAACACTTTCAGCGACCGCAGTGGCGATACCCGCTGCACCTTCTTGAGCTATTGCACCCATCACGACAGAACTTCCTCTGCTATTGCGAAATTAACCAATTGATACATTTGTACCAGACAGGCAATAAAAAGCCGCCTGTTTTAGGCGGCTTTTTAACTGAAACGTTTACGCTTGCGGTCGCATGTGCGGGAACAGGATCACATCGCGGATCGACGGCGAGTTGGTCAGCAACATCACCAGACGGTCGATGCCGATGCCTTCACCGGCCGTTGGCGGCATGCCGTACTCCAGCGCGCGAACGAAGTCGGCGTCGTAGTGCATGGCTTCGTCGTCGCCGGCGTCCTTGTCGGCCACCTGCGCCATGAAGCGCTCGGCCTGGTCTTCCGCGTCGTTCAACTCGGAGTAGGCGTTGGCGATTTCACGGCCACCGATGAACAGCTCGAAACGATCAGTGACGTTCGGGTTGTCGTCGTTACGACGGGCCAGCGGCGACACTTCGAACGGGTACTGAGTGATGAAGTGCGGCTGCTCCAGCTTGTGCTCGACCAGTTCTTCGAAAATCATCACTTGCAGCTTGCCCAGACCTTCGAAGCCCAGCACCTTGGCACCGGCCTTCTTGGCGATGGCGCGAGCCTTGTCGATGTCGTTCAGATCATCGGCGGTCAGCTCAGGGTTGTACTTGAGGATCGAGTCGAACACCGACAGGCGTACGAACGGCTCGCCGAAGTGGAACACCTTGTCGCCGTACGGCACGTCGGTGCTGCCCAGAACCAGCTGCGCCAGTTCACGGAACAGTTCTTCGGTCAGGTCCATGTTGTCTTCGTAGTCGGCGTACGCCTGGTAGAACTCCAACATGGTGAATTCTGGGTTGTGACGCGTCGAAACGCCTTCGTTACGGAAGTTGCGGTTGATCTCGAAGACCTTTTCAAAGCCACCGACCACCAGACGCTTGAGGTACAGCTCCGGGGCGATACGCAGGAACATTTCCATGTCCAGCGCGTTGTGGTGGGTTTCGAACGGCTTGGCCGCAGCGCCGCCCGGAATGGTCTGCAGCATCGGCGTTTCGACTTCAAGGAAGTCGCGCTTCATCAGGAAGCTGCGGATGTGCGCGATCACTTGCGAACGCACGCGGAAAGTCTGGCGCACTTCGTCGTTGACGATCAGGTCAACGTAGCGCTGACGGTAGCGCTGTTCGGTGTCGGTCAGGCCGTGGTGCTTGTCCGGCAGCGGACGCAGCGACTTGGTCAGCAGACGCACGCTGGTCATTTCAACGTACAGGTCGCCCTTGCCGGAACGCGCCAGGGTACCTTCGGCAGCAATGATGTCGCCCATGTCCCAGGTTTTCACCGCGGCCAGAGTGTCTTCCGACAGGGTTTTACGGTTGACGTAGACCTGGATGCGACCGGTCATGTCCTGGATCACCATGAACGAGCCACGGTTGAGCATGATGCGACCGGCAACCTTGACCGGGATTGCAGCCTCTGCCAGCTCTTCCTTGGTCTTGTCCGCGTATTTCTTCTGCAGATCTTCGCAGTAGTTTTCGCGGCGGAAGTCGTTCGGGAAGGCGTTGCCCTTGGCGCGCTCGGCAGCCAGCTTTTCCTTGCGCAGGGCGATCAGGGAGTTTTCTTCCTGTTGCAGGGCTTGCGGGTCGAGTTGTTGGTCGCTCATGTCTTTAGATATTCCATCAGGTTCGTTGCCCCCGGACCTTGCGGCCCGGGGATCGCCAGCAGGGCTGGCTCCTACAGGGATCGGCTTGGATCTGCCGATGCTGTATCGCGTCTTTTTACAGCCCGGATTTCAGGCTGGCATACAGGTATTCGTCGATGTCGCCGTCGAGTACCTTGTCGCAGTCGCTGCGTTCGATGTTGGTGCGCAGATCCTTGATCCGCGACGCATCGAGCACGTACGAGCGAATCTGGTGACCCCAGCCGATGTCCGACTTGGTGTCTTCCAGCGCTTGCGACGCGGCGTTGCGTTTCTGCATTTCCTGCTCGTACAACTTGGCCCGCAGCATTTTCATGGCGGTGTCCTTGTTGGCGTGCTGGGAACGTTCGTTCTGGCAGCTGACCACGGTGTTGGTCGGTACGTGGGTGATACGTACGGCCGAGTCGGTGGTGTTTACGTGCTGACCACCGGCACCGGAGGAACGATAGGTGTCGATCCGCAGGTCTGCCGGGTTGATTTCGATTTCGACCTTGTCGTCGATCTCTGGCGAGACGAACACCGCGGAGAACGAGGTGTGGCGACGGTTGCCGGAGTCGAACGGGCTCTTGCGCACCAGACGGTGCACGCCGATTTCGGTACGTAGCCAGCCAAAGGCGTATTCGCCCTTGATGTGCACGGTCGCACCTTTGATACCGGCAACTTCACCGGCCGACAGTTCCATGATGGTCGCGTCGAAACCGCGTTTATCCGCCCAGCGCAGGTACATGCGCAGGAGGATGTTGGCCCAGTCCTGGGCTTCGGTGCCGCCGGAACCGGCCTGGATGTCCAGGTAGGCGTTGTTCGGGTCCATTTCATGGCTGAACATGCGGCGGAATTCCAGCTTGGCCAGATTTTCCTCGAGACGGGCCAGCTCGGCGACGACATCGCCCACTGCGCCTTCGTCGTTTTCTTCGACGGCCATGTCCAGCAGGTCGCGGCAATCGGCCAGACCGGCGTTCAGTTCGTCGAGGGTATCGACGATCTGTGCCAGCGCGGCGCGCTCGCGACCCAGTTCCTGGGCGTATTCAGGTTTGTTCCAGACGCTTGGATCTTCAAGCTCGCGATTGACTTCAGTCAGACGCTCATGCTTTTGATCGTAGTCAAAGATACCCCCGAATAGTTTCGGAGCGCTCGGACAGGTCCTTGATGGTGTTCAGGATCGGGTTGATTTCCATGACGGGCAGCACTCGTTGGCGAACTTTTGAAAGCCGGCGAGTATAACGTAATCAGGCTGTGACGGCAGCCCGTCTGGCGGGTGTTGAGGCGATTCGCTTGACACATTTCACCTGTAGGAGCTGCCGAAGGCTGCGATCTTTTGACTTTGATTTTAGAAACAGATCAAAAGATCGCAGCCTGCGGCAGCTCCTACAGGGAATTGCGGCGGTTATTCGATGCCGACCTGGTTACGACCGTTGTTTTTGGCCAGGTACAGGCCACGATCTGCCGCCGAAATCAGCAGGCGGCAATCGTTGCCCGCCTGCGGCACCATGGTCGCCAGGCCAATGCTGATGGTCAGGCTCGCGCCATCCGCCGGGGTGTTGTGCGGAATCTTCAGCGAGGCCACGGTCTGCCGTAGCTTCTCGGCCACCAGCCGCGCGCCGCCCGGCGAGGTATTCGGCAACACCAGCGCAAACTCTTCGCCGCCATAACGGGCCGGCAAGTCCGACGGTCGCGCACTGGCGTCACGAATCGCCGTGGCGACCTTGCGCAGCGCTTCGTCGCCCTCGACGTGACCGAAGCTGTCGTTGTAGGACTTGAAGTAATCGACGTCGATCATCAGCAGCGACAACTGGCTCTGATCGCGCAGCGAACGGCGCCATTCCAGTTCCAGATACTCGTCAAAGTGACGGCGATTGGACAAACCGGTCAGGCCATCGGAGTTCATCAGCCGTTGCAGCACCAGATTGGTGTCGAGCAATTGCTGCTGGCTGACCCGCAACGCGCGATAGGCCGCATCCCGCTGCAATAGCGTCATGTAGGAACGCGAGTGATAGCGGATGCGCGCTACCAGTTCGATGGTGTCCGGCAGTTTCACCAGATAATCGTTGGCCCCGGCCGAAAACGCCGCGCTCTTGATCAGCGGATCTTCCTTGGTCGACAACACGATGATCGGAATGTCTTTGGTCGCCGGGTGATTGCGGTATTCGCGCACCAGGCTGAGGCCATCGAGACCGGGCATGACCAGATCCTGAAGAATCACCGTCGGCTTGATCCGCACCGCTTGCGCGATGGCCTGATGCGGGTCGGAGCAGAAGTGGAAGTCGATGTTCTCTTCGTTCGACAGCCCACGGCGCACGGCTTCGCCGATCATCGCCTGATCGTCCACCAACAACACCATGGCGGCGTTTTCGTCGGTTTTAATGTCGTCGATCTGTAAGTCATTCATGGGCGGTCACCTGAGTACTGCGCGGGCCAGGATTGCGGATAAATCGGTTCATTTGGGGAAAATCTCCAGCAATCGTGGCGCTATCTTTTCCAGTGGACGAATTTCTACGGCGGCATCAATGGCTGCAGCGGCCTTGGGCATGCCGTACACCGCACTGCTTTGCTGATCCTGCGCGATGGTCAGGTACCCCTGTTGGCGCATGAGCTTAAGCCCTTGCGCCCCGTCGCGTCCCATCCCGGTCAATAAAACCCCGACCGCATCACCGTTCCAGTAACTGGCGACACTTTCGAAAAACACGTCGATGGAGGGCCGGTAGATCTCATTGACCGGCTCGGCGGTGTAAGCCAGCGTGCCGTTCTTGAGTAGACGAATATGATGGTTGGTGCCGGCCAGCAGCACCGCGCCGGCTTGCGGCGGTTCGCCTTCGCGGGCCAGACGTACATCCAGGCCGCTGGCACTGGCCAGCCATTCGGCCATGCCGGCGGCAAAGACCTGATCGACGTGCTGCACCAGCACAATCGCTGCCGAGAAGTCCCGGGGCAGGCCTTTGAGCAACACTTCCAGCGCTGCCGGGCCGCCCGCCGATGAACCGATCGCCACCAGTCGCTGGCGCGATCCCGAGCTGCGCGGAGGTGTCGGTGCCGGGCGCGAGCGCGGTGCCTTGTCGCCGATCAGCCAGCCAATATTGAGGATCTTGCGCAGCAACGGCGCCGCCGCTTCACGTGCATCACCGGCGCCGAGTGCCGGGGTATCGACCACGTCCAGCGCGCCGTGGCCCATGGCCTCGAAGACGCGATGGACGTTCTGCTGGCGGTCGACCGTGACGATGACGATGGCGCACGGTGTCTCGGCCATGATCCGCCGGGTGGCTTCAACGCCGTCCATCACCGGCATGATCAAATCCATCAGGATCAGATCCGGGGTTTTTTCGGCGCACAACTGCACCGCCTCGGCGCCGTTGCGGGCGACCCAGACCACCTGATGCGCCGGCTCGAAGGCCAGTGCCCGGCGCAGCGCCTCCACCGCCATTGGCATGTCGTTGACGATTGCGATCTTCATGCCCGCGCTCCTCCGATGAGCTCGACCACTGCGTCGAGCAGGGCGTCGTCATGAAAACTGGCTTTGGCTAAATAATAGTCCGCCCCGGCGTCCAGGCCACGGCGACGATCCTCTTCACGATCCTTGTACGACACGACCATCACCGGCAGCGATTGCAGACGGTTGTCGCGGCGCAGCAGGGTGACCAGCTCGATGCCGTCCATGCGCGGCATATCGATGTCGGTGATGAGCAAATCGAAGTCCTCCGAACGCAGTGCGTTCCAACCGTCCATGCCGTCCACCGCCACCGCGACGTCGTAGCCGCGATTGAGCAGCAGCTTGCGTTGCAGTTCGCGTACGGTCAGCGAATCGTCGACCACCAGCACCCGCTTGCGCGCGGCCTCGGCGGCCTGATTGCCGTGGCGGGCGATGCGTTCCAGGCGTCCGGTATTGAGCAGCTTGTCGACCGAGCGCAGCATGTCCTCGACATCGACGATCAGCACCACCGAGCCATCATCGAGCAAGGCGCCGGCGGAGATGTCCTGCACTTTGCCCAGACGCTCGTCGAGTGGCAAGACCACCAGCGTGCGCTCGCCAATGAAGCGCTCGACCGCAACACCGTAAATGGCATCGCGCTCACGAATCACCACGACTTTAAGGGTTTCGCCGCTGTTCTGACTGGCCGGGCGGTTGAGCAACTGGCTGGCCGCAACCAGCCCGACGTGCAGGCCTTCGTGCCAGAAATGCTGCCGGCCTTCGACCTGCACGATGTCTTCAGGTGCCAGATCACACATGCGTTCGATATGTGCCAGCGGGAAGGCATACGCCTCTTCGCCGACTTCCACCACCAGACTGCGCACCACCGACAAGGTCAGCGGTACTTCGAGATGGAAGCGACTGCCCTCGCCCGCTGCCTGTTCCAGCACCACGGCACCGCGCAACTGGCGAACCATGTGTTGAACGGCATCAAGGCCGACTCCCCGACCGGAAACTTCGGTGACCGTGTCGCGCAGGCTGAAACCGGGCAGGAACAGGAAGGTCAGCAGTTCTTCCTCGCTCAACTGCGCCGCGGTTTCGGCTGGGGACAACTGGCGTTCGACGATGCTGCGGCGGACCTTTTCCAGGTCGACACCGTTGCCGTCATCGCTTAACTCCAGCACCAGCAGACCGGCCTGGTGCGAGGCGCGCAGGCGGATCAGGCCCTCTTCGGGTTTACCTTTGAGCAGGCGTTGCTCCGGGGTTTCGATGCCGTGATCGACCGCGTTGCGCAGCAAATGGGTGAGCGGCGCTTCGAGTTTCTCCAGTACATCGCGGTCGACCTGAGTCTTTTCCCCTTCGATTTCCAGACGCACCTGCTTGCCCAGGCTACGGCCCAAATCACGAACCATGCGCACCTGACCGGTGAGCACGTCAGCGAACGGGCGCATGCGGCAGGCCAGCGCAGTGTCGTAGAGTACTTGGGCGCGCTGACTGGCCTGCCAGGCGAACTCGTCCAGCTCGGCGTTTTTCTCACTGAGCAGTTGCTGGGATTCGGCGAGCAGACGCCGTGCATCTTCCAGCGCTTCCTGCGCCTCAAGGCTCAGCGCGTGTTCCTTGAGGTGTACGTTGAGGTTTTCCAGCGCGCGCAGACCGTTGTTCTGCATGCGCTTGAGGCGCTGCATGGTGGCCAGATGCGGCTTGAGGCGCTGGGTTTCCACCAGCGATTTGCTCGACAGATCGAGCAGGCTGTTCAGGCGTTCGGCGGTCACGCGCAAGACGCGTTCGCCACCTTCGGTGGTGCGCTTGTTTTTGCGTGGCGCCGATTCGGAGGATTCAACCGGCGCGTCCATGATCGGAGCTGGCGCGGGTTCAAAGAGCGGCGGCGCTTGAAGTTGCAACTCGGCCATCGGCGGTGCAATCCGCGTTGCCGGCGGCGTCGACGGATCGAGCAAACTCGCCATCAACGCCACGTAAGCGTCGATATCACTCGGCTGCGGCGCATTCGCCGGGGTGGCGATGCGCATCAGCAAATCCGTGCCCTGCAACAACGCATCAATGTGTTCCGGACGCAGCAACAACCGTCCTTCCTGCGCACTGACCAGGCAATCTTCCATGACATGGGCGACGCTGACGCCGCTGTCGATGCCGACAATCCGCGCCGCGCCCTTGAGCGAGTGCGCCGCACGCATGCACGATTCGAGTTGATCGGCCTGGGTCGGATTACGCTCCAGCGCCAGCAGCCCGGCACTCAGCACTTGGGTCTGCGCTTCGGCTTCGAGGCTGAACAGCTCCAGCAAGGAGGCGTCGCGCATTTGCTCGGGGGTCATGTCAGGCTCCGGGTCACGGCGGACAGCAACTGTTCTTCATCCAGCCAACGCAGGCTGCGACCGCGAAACTGCAAAACGCCACGGGTGAATTTGGCACTGGCTTGCTCACCGGATTGCGAGGCGGCATCAAGGATGCGCTCGTCGATGGCATGAATACCGTCGACCTCATCCACCGGCACCACCACCGGCCCGCCATGGGCGGCGATGATCAGCATGCGCGGCATGATTCGCGCGCCATTGGCTGGTGCGGCGTTGCCATCCAGATCAAGCAATTCAACCAGCGACAGACACGCCACCAGCGCGCCACGCACATTGGCCACGCCGAGCAAGGCCCGCGAGCGCTGATGCGGCAAGGAATGAATGGCCTGCAGCGGCGCGACTTCGACCAGGCTGCGCGTGGCCAGCCCCAGCCATTCTTCACCGAGGCGAAACATCAGCAGCGAACGGGTTTTCACATCCGTTTCGACGGCGCTGGCCACCGGGTCGCGCTCGTCCTGCTGCAAGGCATATCGGTCAAGCAGGCGCGTGGCGGCGGCGGAATACACTGAGCAATTGCGGCAATGAATGTGCTCTTCCAGCAGCGGACAGGACTTGTCGCCATGGATGCCGATGCGGTTCCAGCAATCGTCGATCGCCCGGGCGTCTTCGTGGGTGACGTTCAAGGTGTCGGACGGGATCATCGTTTACGCTCACTGTCGGCGGTGCGGCCGCTGCGGGCGGCGCGCTCCTGCAATCGTCTGGCACCGACGCTGTCGCCCTGGGCCTGCAGCAATGCGGCCAGGTGCATCAACGCTTCGGGATGTTGCGGTTCTAGATACAGCGCCTTGCGGTAGAAACCTTGGGCTTCCAGCGTCAGGCCAGCGACATCGCTGAGCAGGCCGAGCCAGTAAAACACTTGGGCCACCGGCTCGTGGCTGCGCAGATACTGTTCGCAGGCAGCCCGGGCTTCGGCGCTTTTGCCTTCGTTGGCCAGCGCGGCGATGTTCGCCAGCAATGTTGCCGCGTCCGGGTTGGCACTGTTGCGGGTGATCGGCAGTGGCGTTACGGCGCTGAACGGCCGATTGCGCACCGGAAGCGGCGACGGGCTGCGTGGCGCTGGACTGATCGGCAACGTGACAGGTTTTGGCGTCGGCAGCGGCTCGGGATGCGGATCGCTATGACGACTGAACGCAAAAGACTGCGGGATGCCGATCGAACGCATGCCCAAGCGTCCAAGCAGACTGCCCTCGGCCGGGCCGATAAACAGCACGCCGTCGACATGCGTCAGGCGTTTGAGCACTTCGAACACTTGCTTCTGCGTGGGCTGATCGAAATAGATCAGCAGGTTGCGGCAGAACACGAAATCGAATGCCGGTTCGCTGGCCAGCAACGCCGGATCGAGCACATTGCCGACTTGCAGACGCACCTGCTCGCGGACATTTTCATTGACCCGATGGCCGTCCTGCTCGGCGCTGAAATGCCGTTCGCGATAGTCCAGATCCTGGCCGCGAAACGAGTTCTTGCCGTACAGCGCCCGCCGCGCCTTTTCCACCGACAGCGGACTGACGTCCATGCCATCGACCTTGAACTGATGCGGCTTGAGCCCGGCATCGAGCAAAGCCATGGCAATCGAATAGGGTTCTTCGCCGGTGGAACACGGCAGGCTGAGAATGCGCAAGGCGCGCATGTTATTCAGCTCGTTGAGGCGATTGCGCGCCAGTTTGCCCAGGGTGGCGAACGATTCCGGGTAACGGAAAAACCAGGTTTCCGGGACGATCACTGCTTCGATCAGCGCTTGCTGTTCATCGCGCGAGCCTTGCAGCAGTTGCCAATACTCATCGGCATGCGCGGCCTGCGAGAGCGTCGTGCGCTGCCGCACCGCGCGCTCGATGATCGCCGGGCCCACCGATGTCACGTCGAGGCCAATACGTTCCTTGAGGAAGTCGAAAAAGCGCTGATCGTTGCTCATGGCTGCGCCTCAAGCTGCGCCGGGTCCAGCGGTGGAGTGGGGAACAACAGCGTACGCACGGACTCATCGAGCAAGTCATTGACCCGCACCCATTGCACCAGCCCTTGCGCATCTTCGCGCACCGGGCCGAGGTACGGCGCCTCACGGTTATCGAGACCGTAAGGCTGAAATTCCTGCGGATGGCAGCGCAGGGTATCGGTGGCCTGTTCGAGGATCAGCCCGAGCCATTGCGCCGCTTGCGTGCCGTCCGGGCGGTAGTTCACCAGCACCAGACGCGTGCTGGTGCGCGCCTCGGCCGATTGGCCGAACGTCAGCGCGCTGAGGTCGATCACTGGCACCACCGCGCCGCGATAGGCGAACACTCCGGCGACCCATTGGGGCGCGCGGGCAATCGCTTTCAACGGCAGGCGCGGCAGCACTTCCGCCACTTCGGTGGCGCGCAAGGCGTAACGCTCGCTGCCGATGCGAAACAGCAGGAACAGCGCCGGCTTCGCCACGGGCGCGGCACCGCGTTTGGCGATGATGTCGCTCATCAGACTTTGAATCGCGAAACGCCGCTGCGCAGCCCGACGGCCACCTGGCTCAGTTCGTCGATGGCGAAACTGGCCTGACGCAGCGACTCGACGGTCTGGCTGCTGGCATCGCCCAACTGCACCAGCGCATGGTTGATCTGCTCGGCGCCGGTGGCCTGGGCCTGCATGCCTTCATTGACCATCAACACCCGCGGCGCCAGCGCCTGCACTTGATGGATGATCTGCGACAGCTGCTCGCCGACCTGCTGCACTTCGGACATGCCGCGGCGCACTTCTTCGGAGAATTTGTCCATGCCCATCACCCCGGCCGACACCGCCGACTGAATCTCGCGGACCATTTGTTCGATGTCATAAGTGGCGACAGCGGTCTGATCCGCCAGACGTCGCACTTCGGTGGCGACCACGGCAAAACCGCGACCGTACTCACCGGCCTTCTCCGCTTCGATCGCGGCGTTGAGCGAGAGCAGGTTAGTCTGGTCGGCGACTTTGACGATGGTCACCACCACTTGGTTAATGTTGCCGGCCTTCTCATTGAGAATTGCCAGTTTGGCGTTGACCAGATCGGCGGCGCCCATCACCGAGTGCATGGTGTCTTCCATCCGCGCCAAGCCTTGCTGGCCCGAGCCGGCGAGCACCGAAGCCTGATCGGCGGCGGTCGATACTTCGGTCATGGTGCGCACCAGATCGCGCGAGGTGGCGGCGATCTCGCGGGAGGTCGCGCCGATCTCAGTGGTGGTCGCGGCGGTTTCGGTGGCGGTAGCTTGTTGCTGTTTGGAGGTAGCAGCGATTTCGGTGACCGACGTGGTCACTTGCACCGACGAACGCTGGGCCTGGGACACTAGCGAGGTCAGCTCGGTCATCATGTCGTTGAAGCCGGTTTCGACAGCGCCGAACTCGTCCTTGCGGTCGAGGTTCAGGCGCGAACTGAGGTCGCCGGTGCGCATGGTTTCGAGGATCTTCACGATACGGTTCATCGGCGCCATGATCGCGCGCATCAACAGCAAACCGCAGAGACCGGCAGCCAATACCGCAACCAGCAGGGAAATGAACATACTGACTTTGGCGGCGGCCACGGCATCGTCGATATTGGCCATGGCCTGGTCGGCAACTTTCTTGTTCTCGCCGATGATGTCGTTGAGTTTCGTGCGACCGCTGTACCACGCCGGCGTGAGCTTCTCGTGGAACAGTTTCACCGCATCGGCTTCCAGATTGCGCTTGTGCAAATCGAGCACCGCGTCTTGAATCTGCATGTAGTTATCGTGGTACTTCACGAAAGCGGCGAATTCGCTACGGTCCTCGTCGGTCGCCATGGTCTTGCGGTAATTCTCCATCTGCTCCTGCAGACGGCTCTCAAAGGACTTGTACTCGGCAGCGTCTTCGCTGCTGATGCCCTGACCTTCCTTGAGGCCGAGCAATTCCTGAGTCTGCAGATAGCTGTCGACCCAGGCACCACGAATCATCGAGCTGTAATAGACACCGGGAATCGCATCGTCGCGGACACTGTTTTCACTGGCTTCGATCTTCAACAGTCGCGAGTACGACAGCACCACCATCAGCAACATGATGGCGATAATCACCGCAAAACTCGCCAAAATGCGTTGGCGCAACGTCCAGTTCTTCACAGTGATTCCTCGTGCCTAGGTCGAAATGCGGGGAGTATAGCCGAGGGCGGTGTTTCATTTATAAGACGCTTTATCAGGGTTCAACCCTATACAAGTACCGGAGTAGACGCTCTGAAACTTTTTGCTACAGGAAAAGCGCAAATGGCTTGAATAGTCACTGGAAAGTTCAGCAACGTTTTGTCAGGTTACAGGCGCTCTCAAGGGGTTAACCAAAGCGACAGGACCGTCGCCTGGTTAACGGAATGGCACGCTTGATGAGCTTCGCCGGCTTCCCGGGATTGGGGCTGGTTAACTCAAGGAAAGAGGTGACCGCATGAGCCCGTTAGTCATTGCAATCTTCGAAAAGCAGCCGGATCCCAAGATAGTTATCGGTAAATTCAAAAACTGCCTGGAAGACTACAAGTCCGCAGTCAAAAAATTGCCAGCATTGGAGGTTGAGCAAAAATTCAAAGTCGGTGACGAACTTCATCTTTCGACGCCACTAGACATCAAAGAACAGCCGAAGCACTTCGCCACCTGCCCCAAGAGCGGCAAACTCACCTTGATCCACAGCTTCGAGTCCGCGCGATTCGTGCCGATTGGCAACACACCTGTGCTACTGGAACCGGTAGACGCGAACAACAACATCATCGGTAAATCGACTCTCACCAACATCGGGCCGAGTGGTATTGAAGAAGTGCCGAATCTTCTGCCCGCCCAACGCTACCGGATTACGTTTTTCCCCTCCACCGGCAAAGATGACATTGAGCGTCTGTTCCAGTCCTACGATGTCGTCATCAATGACGTGAGCCTCTGGCTGGAGAGCGAATGGAAAGAATTCAGATTTCTCTGGCAAGAGCACACCAACGCATCCTTGCCCGGGCGCGCGGCCAAACTGTTGCTGGCTGAGATTGGCGGGTTTTGGGGCTTCGTCATGAGCATCTGGGAAGATCTCGAGGATCTCTTCGATCTGGTAAGCGATCCGCTCAAACACTATGAGAAGCTGAAGAAATTTTTCACCGACGACAGCATCAAGCGCATATATGACGCTGCGACCGAAGCGCGCCGAATAGCAATGCTGATTGCCTGCGACGAGCCGCTGCTGTGGATTTACATTTCTGCTGCCTGGGCCTGGGCGTCCATGCTGCCTCCCCAGACCCGCACGGAAGTGCTGGCCAGATTGAAAACGGAAATACTCTACGTCGTCCTCAGCGTCATATTCACCGCAGGTCTTGGCATCGCATTACGAGCCAGTGCAAAGGCCGTGACCGTTACGTTGAAAGCAGACAAAGCGCTCAAGTTGATTGAAAAACTGACCGCGAACCTGGTGGCCATTAGTCGCAAGCACTTCAAAACCCATGCGCAGGCGTACACGCCGGTAGCTTTGAGTGGGACAACGGTCGCCAGTACGGGCACCAAGGCAACAAGCAACATTACTCCCCACGTGCCGGCACAACTAGCCTCCCCCATGAAACCGCCCGCCCCCGCCGCAGGGGGAGAAGTCATACCCGATTCGCAGATTCACGCACGGCGTAAAACCCGCAGCGACACGCGCGTGGAACAACAGGAAAAGATTGATAACGCACCTGAGCAATCCAGAAACGCGGCGGATCAGCCTATACAGCGCGTTGAAAAAACCTGCGCCAAAGATGACCCTGTCTCGATGGTCACCGGCGAAGAATTGCTCACCCTGACTGACGGCGAACTCGCCGGCTCGTTACCCCTGGAGTGGACCCGCCTCTACCGTACCAGCGCGGTTGAAATCGACAGTCGTCTGGGCCATGGCTGGAGCCATTCGCTTTCACACCGACTGGATATCGAAGATGAAGGCGTCGTCTGGACTGACCATGAAAACCGTCAAACCCGCTTCCCCATGCCGACTGAACAACGGCCGGCGATCAGCAATAGTCTGGCGCAAGCGGCCATTTTTCTGGGGGATGTGCCGGGCGAACTCATTCTGACCCAGGCCGGGCCGAAAACACGCTTCTACCATTTCCGCGCAGGGCGACTGACAGCCCTCAGCGATGCCTACGAAAATCGCCTGCATCTCAGCTATGACTTTGTCGGTCGCATTCAACGCATCGACAATGGCGCGGGCAGCTGCCTGCTGCTGCGTTATGACGATCGTCACATCGTGGCGGTCGACCGACAGCAACTACGTGTCGGGTACAACGATCGCGGTGAGCGTCAGGAACCTTGGCTAACCCTCCAGACGCTGGTCACCTACAGCTACAACGACCACAGTCAGCTAGTCTGCGCGACCAATGCGGCAGGTGAGGCCGAACATTATCGATACAACGAACGACACGTCATTGTGGAACGGCAATTAGCCGGCGGAGCCCGTTTCTTCTGGGAGTGGGAGCGTGAAGGAAAACTGTCTCGCTGCGTTCGCCACTGGGCCAACTATTCGCAGTTGGAAGCGCGGTACGAATGGGATGACAAAGGCTCTGTCACCGCATACAACTCGGACGGCAGCACCCAGGTTTACCTGCATGACAAAAACGCGCGCTTGCTCAGCGAGACGGCTCCGGACGGCGGCGAAACACAGAACGCCTATGACGATCAAGGTCGTCTGGTCGCCATAAAAGATCCAATGGGCGCGATCACCGAGTATCAGTACAACAACGCGGGGCGCTTGATGGCGGTGTTCCCGCCGGAAGGAGAGCCGACCTGTTACAACTACTTCAACGGGCAGCTCACTTACGTGCGCAGAGGCAAGGCTCGCTGGAAATACGAGCGCAACCGTCAGGGTGATATCACCCGGCAAATCGATCCCGACGACAACGAAACCCACTACAGCTACAACCCACAGGGTCGATTGCTGGAAATTCGTCATCCCGATGGCAGCCACCATCAGTTGGGCTGGAACAATCTCGGCCAGTTGCTGGAAGAACGCCTGCCGGACGGAGGTCAACGCAAATATCGCTACGATGCGCTCGGCCGGCAAATAACCCGACAGGACGAATTTGGCGCGATCACCCATTACCAATGGGACGCTGTCGATCGCCTGACCCAGATCACTCTGCCGGGCGGCGCCACCCGGGCTTTCAGTTACAACCCTTACGGTCGCGTCACCGCTGAACGGGATGAACTTGGGCGGATCACCCGTTACGAATACGCTGATAACCTGCATCTCGTCAGCCGCCGGATCAATCCTGACGGCAGCCAGCTGCGTTATCGCTACGACAACGCAGGTCTGCTGCTCACCGAAATCGAAAACGAGCACGGCGAGCACTACCACCTCGATTACTTCGCCAATGGCTTGATCCAGCAGGAAACCGGTTTCGATGGCCGTCGGACCGCGTATGAATACGATCTCAATGGCCAACTGCTGAAGAAAACCGAATTCGGAGACAACGGCAGCGACCTGGTCACCGAGTATCAGCGCGACGCCGCCGGACGACTGTTGGTAAAAATCTTGCCCGACGGCGATGAAATCCACTACGGCTACGATGCCCTCGGGCGCTTGGTAAATGTCGATGACGGAAACTGGCCGCTCGCCTACGAATACGACGAGCAGGATCGTCTGATCACTGAGCACCAAGGCTGGGGCACTACGCGTTATGAATACGACAGCGTCGGCCAACTGAGCCATTGCCGTCTCCCGGACGGCAGCAAGCTTGATTACCGCCATCTGCCCGGCGGGCGCCTGAGCAGCATTGACCTCAACGGTTCACGCCTGACAGCTCACCAATTCAGCGCCGGTCGAGAACAGCGACGCCAACAGGGTTTGCTGCTCAGCCAATACCAATACGATGAACAGGGCCGCCTGCAAGCCCATAGCATCAGCCAGCGGGATAAAAACCTGTTTCACCGTCGTTATAACTACGCGGCGAACGGTAACCTCGTGGGCGTCGACGACAGCCGCAAAGGCAACCGCAGCTATCATTACGATCCGCTCGATCGTCTCCTCAGCGTCCGTGGTGCGATGCCGGAAAGCTTCGCCCATGACCCGGCGGGCAATCTCCTCGGCCAGAACGACCTGCCCGTGGCCAACCTCGCCAATGTCAAAGGCAACCGCCTGCTCATGCAAGGCGACCGCCACTACGATTACGACGCTTACGGTAATTTGAGCCGTGAACGTCGCGGTGCTGGCCAGAGGCTGGTCACCGAATACCGTTACGACTGCCAACAACGGTTGATCAGCCTCAGCCTGCCGGACGGCAGAATCGCTAGCTACAAATACGACGCCTTTGGCCGCCGCATCGAAAAAACCGTCGACGGACAAACCACAGAATTTCTCTGGCAAGGCGAACGCCTCATCGCCGAAAGCGCCGATAATCGATACCGCAGCTACATCTATGAGCCCGGCAGCTTCCGCCCACTGGCGATGCTCGATGGTGAAGGCCCACTTAAGGCCACACCGTTTTACTACCAACTCGACCACCTCGGCACGCCACAGGAACTGACTGATTACAGCGGCGAGATCATGTGGTCAGCGAATTACCGCGCTTACGGCAATCTTGCCGCACTGGACGTCGCCAAAATCGACAACCCGCTGCGATTCCAAGGCCAGTATTTCGATGCCGAAACCGGGCTACATTACAACCGACACCGCTACTACAATCCGGGCACTGGGCGGTTTTTGACGCCGGATCCGATCAAACTTGCGGGTGGGTTGAATAGCTACCAGTACGTGCCTAACCCTACAGGGTGGGTGGATCCGCTGGGGTTGAATAATTGTCCTGGTGGCGGAAAATGCACTCCCGGCCAAGGCGCTGAAACTCCAGAGGAGAAAGCTCGTGTCAATCAGGGAGAAATGTCGCCACCTACAGCGGCTTCAATAAACTGGAGAGGATTTTCGGCCGGAAAATTGCAGCCTCATTATCAGAAGCACGTAGTTGACCAGAAGGAGTTCGGAGATATAAGCCAAGCTGAATATCTTAAACAGGCTAAAGAATTTTCCAAGGAATCGGGAGCTTTCAACGAAACGAATGTCGGAAACACTATAATCAAGCATGATCCAGCTACTGGAAGAATATTTATAGGGAATTTGAAATCGCGAGAGATCAGGACATTCTATCGGGAGGACGGGAGAAGCGCGGACCCATTTCAATCCGCTATTGACTTAGCCAAGGGGCTGTAAAATGAACATTATTGACCGAAGCGAAGCAATAGAAAAAATCACAACAAACACTCTGAATTCGCTTAGTCACGAAGAGCGAGAATCTCAGCTTCTCAACTGGTGGAGTATCGATGAAAGCAATCCTGACTTCTTCTCCCTTTCAGAGACCCTGCAGCAGACAATTCTCGCTAACGATGACTTGCCCTATGACATTCAAGACAGCAAATACAACGAACTCATCCTGCTAGCTCTAAGATCAGCATATAAAGGAGTAACAAACTCATTCCTATCGAGAGAACTAAACTCACTCAATATAGGGAAATATGAAACGCATGGGAAAGTAGAGTTTTTAGAGGCTTGCCCTTGCTGTGGCTATCGCACACTTCCTTCGCTAGCGAACTATGAAGTCTGCGATTTGTGCAGCTGGGAGGATGACGGCACATCAGAGCTTGAAAAGTATAGTCCCCCCAATCACATGACCCTGAGAGAAGCGAAGGAGAAGTTTTCAAAAAAAACCGAAGATTTGCCTTTAGACAAGTGGATCAATAGCAAAACGCAGGCTTTATAAATTGTACCCAACCAACTATCAACTCAACTAAAGAGAATAGAATTGATACATGGAATGAATTAGACGGTGGCACGTTTTTTACCAAAAATTTTCAGGTACCACACCCATTGGTGAAATAGCACAAGATTCTATGAAAACAGAAAATAACAGACCGGCGAATACTGGACCTTGATTCCCCCGACTCACCACCATTCAAGTGACACCAGTCGGGATTTAATACTTGCCGCACCGGAATCAACTACAGCAGCGTAATCTTCTCCAGGTTTTTTTAAAATTGACTCTATACTCGCAAAAAAACCGCAGCAAATTGCTACGGTTTTTCTCTGAAGTGCGGCCTTAAACAGTAGCCAACCGCACCTGCTTCTCCAACTCCACCTTCAACCCCGGCTCCAGCTTAAGCTGCTTCGCCAGTTCATCCAGATACGCCTTCTCCATAAAGTTCTCCTCATCCACCAGCATCACACTGGCGATGTACATCTCCGCCGCCATTTCCGGCGTACCCGCAGCGCGGGCGACATCGGTCGGGTCGAGCGGTTTGTTGAGCTCGGCGTGCAGCCAGTGCTGCAGCTCCTGGTCGTTGTCGAGCTTGATGAACTCGCCTTCGATCAATTGCCGCTCGCGATCATCGATGTGGCCGTCGGCCTTGGCGGCAGCGACCAGCGCTTTGAGAATCGCCTGACTGTGTTGCTCGGCTTGTGCCGGTGGCAGGCGATCGAGTGTCTGCGGTTCGCTTTGCGGTGCAGTGCCTTTCTGCGCGTTGTAGTTGCCGTAGGCTTTGTAAGCCAGCACGCCCAGCGCAGCGAGGCCGCCGTAGATCGCGACTTTGCCGCCGACCTTGCGCACTTTCTTGTTACCGAGCAGCAGGCCCATTGCGCCAGCCGCCAACGCACCGCCACCTGCACCTGATAGCAGACTGCCGAGGCCACCGGAACCAGAAGCGCCGCCTAGCAAACCGCCCAAGCCGCCCGCAGCCGGTTTGTTTTGCGTTCCGCCAGCCTTGTTCTGCAACAGATCCTGACCGGATCTGAGCAGTTGATCGAGCAATCCACGGGTGTTCATGTTCCGCCTCCAAAACAGGGTTTATCCGGATCTATAAGGCCTCCAGCCTAGTTCGAAAGTGCCCCTGACCGACTTACGAGTGTGCTTCCAGATGTTGCTCAGCTCACACAGGCCCTTCGCAAAAATAGATATACACTCAGGCCAATCTATAAAAACCGCCCACTGGGTAACCTTGTCATGATGACCCTGCGTCAGATTCGTCACTTCATCGCTGTGGCCGAGACAGGCTCGATCTCCGCTGCCGCGCAAACCGCATTCATTTCCCAATCGACCCTGACCCTGGCGATCCAGCAACTGGAAGAGGAAATTGGCGTCAGTCTGTTCAGTCGTCACGCCAAGGGCATGACCCTTACGCATCAGGGTCACCAATTCCTACGCCAGGCGCACCTGATTCTCGCCACCGTGGATAACGCCAAGCGCAGCCTGCAACAGAGCACCGACCAAGTTGCCGGGCAGTTGATCGTCGGCGTGACCAGTCTGGTTGCGGGTTATTACCTGGCGGATTTGCTTACCCGGTTTCAACGTGCCTACCCCAACGTCGAAATCCGCGTGATGGAAGACGAGCGCCCGTACATCGAGCATTTGCTGGTCAGCGGCGAGATTGATGTCGGTGTGCTGATCCTCTCCAACCTCGAAGACCGCCACGCGTTGCAGACTGAAGTGCTGACCCATTCGCCGCACCGATTGTGGCTTCCAGCCCAGCATCCGCTGCTGGAACACGACAGCATCAACCTCGCCGACGTCGCTCGCGAACCACTAATTCAACTCAACGTTGATGAAATGGATCGCAACGCCCAACGCCTGTGGCGCGGCGCTGGCCTGCAACCAAAAATCACTTTGAGAACCGCATCGACGGAGGCTGTGCGAAGTCTGGTCGCAGCCGGTTTGGGTGTCTCGATCCAGCCGGACATGACTTACCGCCCGTGGTCACTTGAGGGCGACATCATCGAAGCACGGCCAATCGCCGACCTCAATCAGACGCTGGACGTAGGATTGGCCTGGCGCCGAGGCACCGCCCGCCCTGCTCTCGTCGACCCTTTCCTCACCGTCGCGCGCGAGCAACCCCACGGCGGGCGCAAGCCATCTATTTAATCGAACGCTGCCTTCAGTATTTAGAATTTGTCGACCTAGGAGCCGCGCACTAGTCTTGCTGCATCTATAAGACGGTCGGCTCCCGATATCAGGGAGCAACAATGGCCACACAAGAAAAGAGATCGCGGAAAATGGCTGGCGCGCAGACCCCGATGTGTACCGCGTTGTTGATCGACGGCGAACTGGTCGCAGGCCAGGGTTTCGTCGAGCCGATCCTCAATCCGGCCACCGGTGAAATCCTTACGCACATCGCCGAGGCCAGCACCGAGCAAGTCGAAGCCGCCATCCTCGCCGCCCACCGTGCCTTCGCCGAGTGGTCACGCACCACGCCGCAGCAACGCTCGAACCTGCTGCTCGACATCGCCAACGCCGTCGAAAAACACGCCGATCACCTCGCCCGCCTCGAGTCGCTGAACTGCGGCAAGCCGTTGCACCTGGCGCGTCAGGACGATCTGACGGCGACCGTCGATGTGTTCCGTTTCTTCGCCGGCGCCGTGCGTTGCCAGACTGGCCAGCTCAGCGGCGAATACCTGCCGGGCTACACCAGCATGGTCCGGCGCGACCCGATTGGCGTGGTCGCTTCGATTGCGCCGTGGAACTACCCGATCATGATGGCCGCGTGGAAAATCGCCCCGGCCCTCGCCGCTGGCAACACGCTGGTGTTCAAACCGTCCGAGCACACTCCGCTGTCGATCCTCGCCCTGGCGCCAGCGCTGGCCGAAATCCTTCCGCGCGGGGTGATCAACATCATCTGCGGTGGCGGCGAAGGCGTCGGCAGCCATTTGGTCGGCCACGCCAAGGTGCGCATGGTCTCGCTGACCGGCGATATCGTCACCGGCCAGAAAATCCTTCAGGCCGCCGCGAAAACCCTGAAACGCACGCACCTCGAACTCGGCGGCAAAGCCCCGGTGATCGTCTGCAACGACGCTGACATTCAGGCCGTGGTCGAAGGCGTGCGCACCTACGGTTACTACAACGCTGGCCAAGACTGCACCGCCGCCTGCCGGATCTACGCGCAGGCCGGGATCCACGACAAATTGGTCGCAGAGCTTGGCGCCGCCGTCAGCAGCCTGCGCTTCGCCGGCAAACGTGATGCCGACAACGAGATCGGCCCGCTGATCAGCACCCGCCAGCGCGACCGCGTCGCCAGTTTCGTCGAACGCGCCCTCGGTCAGCCGCACATCGAACGCGTAACCGGTGCGGCGGTGCATTCCGGCGCCGGTTTCTACTATCAACCGACGTTGCTCGCCGGTTGCAAACAGAGCGACGAAATCGTCCAGCGCGAAGTGTTCGGCCCGGTGGTCACCGTGACCCGTTTCGACGAGCTCGCGCAGGCCGTCGACTGGGCCAACGACTCCGAATACGGCCTCGCCTCGTCGGTGTGGACACAGAATCTGGACAAGGCCATGCAGGTCGCCGCGCGTCTGCAGTACGGCTGCACGTGGATCAACAGCCATTTCATGCTGGTCAGCGAAATGCCCCACGGTGGCCTGAAACGTTCGGGTTACGGCAAAGACTTATCCAGTGATTCGCTGCAGGACTACAGCGTGGTGCGGCACATCATGGCCCGCCACGGCCAGCATCTCTGACTACGCTAATAACAAGCCGAAAACGGCATGCTTCACCGCGTTCACAACTGCCCCGACCATAATTTAAAGAAGAGGGTTCAACCATGTTCGTGCACAAGACCGCACTGCTCAGTGCAATCACCACGGCCCTGCTGGCCAGCGCCAGCCTTTCAGCTGCCGAGCCGCTGAAGACTATCGGTGCTGGCGAAGGTCAGCTGGATATCGTTGCGTGGCCGGGTTACATCGAACGTGGCGAGAGCGACAAGGCTTACGACTGGGTCACCGGTTTCGAAAAAGAAACCGGCTGCAAGGTCAATGTGAAGACCGCTGCAACCTCGGACGAAATGGTCAGCCTGATGGCCAAGGGCGGTTACGACCTGGTCACCGCGTCGGGCGATGCCTCGCTGCGATTGATCGTCGGCAAGCGTGTGCAACCGATCAACACTGCGTTGATCCCGAACTGGAACACCCTCGACCCACGCCTCAAAGACGCGCCGTGGTACGTGGTCAACAACCAGACTTACGGCACCCCGTACCAGTGGGGCCCGAACGTGTTGATGTACAACACCAACGTGTTCAAGACCGCGCCGACCAGTTGGAGCGTGGTGTTCGCCGCGCAGGACCTGCCCGATGGCAAGTCGAACAAGGGTCGCGTGCAGGCCTATGACGGCCCGATCTACATCGCCGACGCGGCGTTGTATCTGAAGTCGACCAAGCCTGAACTGGGCATCAAGGATCCGTACCAACTGACCGAAGATCAGTACAAAGCCGTGCTCGACCTGTTGCGCGCGCAGCAGCCGCTGATCCACCGCTACTGGCACGACACCACGGTGCAGATGAGCGACTTCAAAAACGAAGGTGTGGTGGCGTCGAGCGCATGGCCGTATCAGGTCAACGGTTTGATGAACGAGAAGCAGCCGATTGCTTCGACGATTCCGAAAGAAGGCGCAACGGGTTGGGCTGACACCACCATGTTGCACGCCGAGGCCAAGCACCCGAACTGCGCGTACAAGTGGATGGACTGGTCGTTGAAACCGAAAGTCCAGGGTGATGTGGCGGCGTGGTTTGGTTCGTTGCCGGCTGTTCCTGCGGCGTGCAAGGAGAGTGAGTTGCTTGGCGCTGAGGGTTGCAAGACTAACGGTTTCGACCAGTTCGACAAGATCGCCTTCTGGAAAACCCCGCAGGCTGAAGGTGGCAAGTTTGTGCCGTATAGCCGCTGGACGCAGGACTACATCGCGATCATGGGCGGCCGCTAATCCAGAGCACAACTCGGTCGAGCTCCCTTTCCCCCTCGCCCCCTTGGGGGCGGTCCGACGTTTCGGGAGGGCTGGGGTGAGGG